>CALRVY020000172.1:0-6041 GCA_943371725.1 Pseudanabaena sp. UWO311
TGAGCTTGTCGAAGGCCGAAGATTTTTTTTGAGAAGCTAGAAAATAGAAGCTAGAAGCTAGACTTCGATGAATTCGCCGCTATACGTATCATCTTACCTCCCAAACCCACTATCGTCGGTGCCTGAGCCTGTCGAAGATCAATCTTTCAATCTTTCAATCTCGAAATCTTTCAATCTCGAAATCTTTGAATCTCCTCTAAAATCTGTCCGGATTTTCAATCACAGCTGCGGCACGCAATTTTATTTCAGCTAGTTCTGCAGCAGGAATTTTCTTTAACAAAGCCAACATCATACTCATGCGTTGGTTGTCTTTGAAAAATGCTTGTTTCTCATCGAGGAAATTCCAATACAAGGCGTTAAACGGACACGCATTTTCGCCCACGCGTTCTTTTACATTGTACGCGCACTTGCCGCAATAATCCGACATTTTATTGATGTAACTGCCCGAAGAAACGTACGGTTTAGTAGCAATTATTCCGCCGTCGGCCCATTGCGACATGCCGCGGGTGTTTGGTAATTCTACCCACTCGATGGCGTCGATGTAAATGCCCAAATACCAAGCGTCGACCGCGTCGGGATGCAGCTGCGTTAGCAACGAAAAGTTCCCAATAACCATTAATCGCTGGATGTGATGCGCGTAGGCCAACGACAAGCTTTGAGAAATCGATTTTCGCAGACAATTCATTTTCGTGTCGCCCGTCCAATAAAATTCCGGCAGCGGATTTCGGTTGTTCAGATGATTGAGCTGCGCATAGTTTGGCATTTCTTTCCAGTACAAACCGCGTACATATTCGCGCCAGCCCGCAATTTGTCTGACAAAGCCTTCTATTTGGGCAATGCTTATCTTATCGTTCGAACGATACGCGCTAATCGATGCCTCGATAACTTCTGTCGGACTCAAAAATTTGGCATTCATAGCAAAGGAGAGTCGCGAGTGAAACAAAAACGGATCATCGCCGTACATCGCATCTTCGTAAGTACCAAAATAGGGGAGTAGGGCTTCGCAAAAGTGCTTAAGAACACCTAGAGCTTGGTTTCGCGTAATCGGCCAAATCAGTTTTGAAGCATCGATTGTACCAAAGTGCGGCAATTGCGCTTGCTGAATTTCTTCGTAAATAGCCGTCACATCGTTTGTGAAAACTTGCGGTTTCGGAATCGGAACTTCATTTTTGTACTTCTTCCGATTGTCGTGATCGAAATTCCATTTTCCGCCTTCGGGCGCGCTGCGGTCCATCAAAAAACGATGCTTCTCGCGCCTATTTCTATAAAAACGCTCCATTAAAAACTGCTTCTTTCCCGCGAAAAAGTTTTTAAAATCGGTTCGACTCGTAAGAAAGTGTTCGGTATCGTCGGCGATAATTTTGAAGGGCGACTGTGCACTCAACCCAGCCAGTTCAGCATCCAAACGGTATTCGTCGGGAAGTTGGTAACGGATTACCTCTGCCGATTTTTCCTGACCAAGCTCTACCAACAAGTTAGCAAACGAGTTCTCGGAACGCGTATCGTTTATTTTTACATACAATACGTGCTGTCCTTGCGCTTCCAGCTGTGCAGCAAATGCACGCATTCCCGCAAAAAAGGCGCATATTTTTTGAATGTGATGTTTCACGTACGTGCTCTCCTGCTTAAGCTCGGCAAGTACGTACAGGACATCCGTGCTGACTTCTTTAAACCAACTGTGATTGCTGTTGAGTTGATCGCCGAGAATGAGTCGGATTTCGCGATAATGTGATTTTATTTCCGCCATAAATTTCTGAATTCGTATTGCGCGTCGTACATATCGGCTTGTCGCTGCGTGTTAAATTTTCGATCACGCGGATCGTTTCCTACACCGCTCGTGTACATCCAATTGCCGTAGTTGGAGTGTACATCGTAATCAACCAACTGCATTTCAAAATATTTGGCACTTAGCAACCAATTGAATTCGATGTTTTTGGCCAGAAAACTTGCTACATTTTGGCGGCCGCGATTACTCATCCAACCGGTTGCTGCGAGTTCGCGCATGTTTGCGTCCACAAAATCGTCGTTTGTTTTTCCGGAAATCCACCGATTTAAGGTTTTTTCGTCGTCTTTCCAGCTGTAATTCCGATTTGTGATGCCGCCAATGTGGAAAATATTCGAACCGTGTTTTAAGCTGATGTATTTGAAATAGTCGCGCCAAATGAGTTCGAAAATCAGCCAGTACGTATCTTCGTTGGCACCGAATTTCTGCTCGTATTTTTTGATTTCCCAATAAATGTAACGCGCAGACAAAGAGCCATTTGCCAACCACGCCGAAAATTTGCTGCTGTAATCTAAACCAACTAAGCCGTTTCGGGTTTGCTTGTAGCTGGAAAGGGCTTGCGTGCCTTCGAAATAATGCTGTAATCGTGCGATACCGCTGCTGCTTCCGCCGGAGAACGGAAATGCCGAACGCGGGTCGGTTTCAAATGTATCGAATCCTAAATCGCTTAGACTCGGAATTGAGGTAGTGAAATTCGAAATTCGAGTCCCTTTTTTGGGAGCAGCAACCGTCTTGCGAACGCTCGAACGCACTTCAACCACTTTTCGGAAAGCGGTAAAAACCTCTGGAATTTCTCGATACGATTTAAACGGAATGTCTTTGGGATGAAACAAAAACTGATCGTAAAACGTGTGGTGTTGAACTTTAGGCTGATTTTTGGCAATTTGCGTAGAAACTAGTCGTTCGTCGCGCGTCCATTCTTCCTGATAAAACAGTTGTGAAATGCCGTTTGCTTCAATAAATGCGTCTAAAACCGCAACGCTTGAACCGCGAAAAACCTCTAAAGCAATTCCAAAATCAGCTAACTGATTTCGTAAATCAGCCAGTGTTTCGAGCAGGAATTTAGCCCGATATTTACCCAACGACTGCAAACCGTACGCGTCTTTTTCAAACCAAGAATCGTCTATAATGTACAAAGCAAATGTGGGCTTGCCGTTTGCCAAAGCTGCTGATAAACCGCTGTGATCGAAGGTCCGTAAATCGTTTCTAAACCAAAGTAAATTAGCCATTTTTTGTTTTATTTCTGCTGCAGCGCTCACTGCAATATTTTACATTTTCCCAATTTTTTTCCCACTTCTTGCGCCAACTGAAAGGCTTCTGACAGGTAACGCAGATTTTCTCCGGTAGAAAAGGCTTTTTATGCATGCTGTTATTTTGTTTAACGAAAATATAAAAACATTAAACAAAAGTAGCTTTTTTCACGATATTTGTACGCATAAAATTATCGGGAAAGATTCTATATAGTTACCTTTGAATTTCATTTCATTTTAATGCAAAAGCCTTTAGATATTGCTGTCGTTGGAAGCGGATTAGTTGGTTCACTACTATCACTTTACCTTCAAAGAGCAGGACATCGCGTTACGGTTTACGATCGCAGTCAGGATATTCGCAACGTAAATTTTTCGGGTCGATCGATAAACTTGGTCATGTCCGACCGCGGTTGGCGAGCTGTTGCTGGCGCTGGAATCACCGAAGAAATCAAGAAAATAGGAATTCCTGTCGACAAACGTGCCATTCACAAGCTCGACTCGTCGGTTGTTTTCCAGCCGTATGGTAAAGATGGGCAAACGATTTATTCGTTGTCGCGCGGTATTTTGAATCGGAAGATGATCGATTTGGCAGAAGCTGCAGGCGTAAATTTTAAGTTTGAGCAAAAGGTTTGGGACATCGATTTGGCTCAGGCAAGCATTCAGACCGGTGAATCGGAGCGCGGCGAATGGACGTCGCATCAGCACGATTTGGTTTTTGGTTCCGACGGTGCTTTTTCGCGCGTACGCCACAAAATGCAGCGGCAAAGTATGTTTAACTACTCGCAGGAGTTTCTAAATATTGGCTATAAGGAGTTGCATATTCCGGCAAATCCAGACGGTTCGCATCAGCTCGATCCGCATTCGTTGCACATTTGGCCGCGCGGCAATTTCATGCTCATGGCTTTGGCCAATCTCGACGGCAGCTTCACTTGTACCTTGTTTATGCCGCACGAAGGCGATTTCTCCTTTGCCTCGCTCACCGATAAAGCCTTGTTGGAAGCGTTTTTTGCAAAGTATTTTCCCGATACCGAGCAGGTAATTCCCGACTTGGTGGAAGATTTCTTTAAGAATCCGACCAGCTATTTGGTAACCATGAAGTGTTTTCCGTGGACGTATCAAAACAAAGTTGCGCTTATTGGCGACGCCTGTCACGCTATTGTGCCGTTTTACGGACACGGTATGAATGCCGGTTTCGAAGACATCTCTGTTTTGTTCGAGCTCATGGACGCTCACGGCGATGATTGGAACGCGATTTTCCGTGCTTACGAGAACAGTCGTAAACCCAATGCCGATGCGATTGCAGAGTTATCGTATCGCAATTTTATGGAAATGAGTTCTAAAACTGCCGACGAGAATTTCTTGTTGCAAAAAGAGATCGAGCGTTGGTTTTCCGATTTGCATCCCGATTTGTGGGTGCCGCTGTATTCGCGCGTTACTTTTAGCATCGAGCCGTATAAGCAAGCGCTCGAAATGGGCGATTTTCAAAACGCCATCATGGAAAAAGTCTTGGCATTGCCGGGCATCAAAACCAACTGGAAAACGGCTGAGGTCGAACATTTTATACTCAGCGAATTATCGAAGTAAGGTTTTTTACTAGCTTATCCCGCTATGCGCTGTAGTCCTCAAAAAATGCGCTGTTTTCACGCGCACTGCGGTGGGCTTCTGTCGGCGCCTCCACAGTTGCGGTTCAAACAAGCGTATTTTTCTCCGGGCTGCCGCTGCTATCGGGGCTACGAAATACGTTACTAACGTTTAGTGGAAAAAAATACCTATAAGTAGGTAGTTTTGGGTGGATCGAATCCCGTAAATTAGCCAGATACAAATTTAATGAGTAGTACAAAAGGCGAAACAAGTACCCCATTAAACTTATCAAAAACGCAAATAAATAATTTGATGCAAGTCGCTGCAATTGATTGGTTTAGGAGTGTTTTTTGATGGTGGAAAAAGGGGGCTGATTGCGGGGATGCGGCTTCGCCGCCAGATGAGCTCATTCGCTCACGTTAACTTCGCAAAGCCGATTCCCCGCTGGCAGAAATGCTTAAAAAAATCATTATGAGTAAAACATTTTTCGAATACCTAGGAATCGCAGATATGGAAAGAATACATTCTCAGATCATTGCTTGGATTTTTTCTTCTGACTTCAATGCACTTAATGAAAAACAAAAAATTGGCTTATTAGAAAATGTTTTTGGATTACAAAATGTGCAAAAAATCAAAACAATTTTAACCGAAATAAATCGAATCGATATTATAATTGAAACTGACTCAGAGTTGATCGTAATTGAAAATAAACTTAAATCTTCTCAACATTCTGACCAATTAACTCGTTATGTCGATCATTTTAAAAAGTCGCACAAAATTCAACCCAAATTCTATTTCTTAACATTAGTAGATGAAAAAGTAAAAGATAATAATTGGAAAAGGATTTCATACCAACACATACATAACTGCTTTTCATCATTGCAATTGTCTAATGATTCTCATGCTGTGATATTTGAAGAATATAGAAACTATCTAGGCAAATTAAATTCATTACTCCAAGAATTTAGTTTAAACACAGCCAAATTCGACATGGTTTTTTTAGATGGAAAAAAACGCAAACAAGACAAAGTAGCCTTTAAATACCAAAATGAACATGAAAGATTTATCGCTGACAATCAACTGGAAACAATTTTACAAAAAAGCTTTTTAAATTCGTTATCTCAAAATATCACAACCGTTGAATCACACGTAATGGATACAAGAGGAGATGCTTTAATTGATTTCAATTTAGAAGGTCAAATTTATTTAAATAAAAAAGCATATAATACAATGATTGAACTGCAGAATAATATAGTAAAATTTGCTTTCGTCATATCAGGATTCAAAGAATACAAAAATTCTAAAAAGGAATGGCTAAAAGATATAATTCCTGTAATGGAAGATTTAGCTAAATCAAACCCATTTGGATATTCTAAATGTAATAAACCTAAAAGCAAAGCTTATGTTTCCATTTAAAAAAACTCAAT
>CALRVY020000173.1:0-5936 GCA_943371725.1 Pseudanabaena sp. UWO311
TGTCGAAGGCTGGAAGTGTTTTTTTTGAGAAGCTAGTTCCGATAGCTATCGGAATTGATGATTTTACCACTTCACGTATCGTTTTGCCCAACCCAAACCACGTATCGTCGGTGCCTGAGCCTGTCGAAGGCTGGAAGTGTTTTTTTTGAGAAGCTAGTTCCGATAGCTATCGGAATTGATGATTTTACCACTTAACGTATCTTTTGCCTGCCCGAACCCGCGTATCGTCGGTGCTTGAGCCTGTCGAAGGCTGCGTGTTGAAAGCCGACATCGTATCCTTTTAATCTTTTAATCTTTTAATCTTTAAATCTCGAAATCTTTAAATCTTTTAATCTCTCAATCTTTCCCACTCATTTTCCGCGACAGCGATTGCAAATGATGGCTTGGCGTGAGAAGCGCTAGCAACGCGCTAGGTTTTGGGGCGACCAGCGGAAGCCGCAAAAACAGCAGCGGCGCTTGCGCTTGGAACGACAACCAGAATTGAAAAGCGCGGTGACCGGCGTAGCACCAACTTCCACTAATTTTTACGCCGGGCAGTTGCCCAAAAAAATAGTATCGACCGAAGTTTGTAAACAATCGTTCGCTTAAACCGAGGTTAATCTTGCGTTAATTCACAGGAACTTTAAAACCGTTCCGCACTTAACTACGTAACTTCAACCATAATCAAAAAATAAATTGGATATGAAAAAGTTGAAAATGATTTTAGTTGCAGCCGTACTTTTTGGCGCAACAGCAGTTAACGCACAAAAAAATCCGGAAGTGGGCGGAGCACCGATGTATGCTACGAAAAACATTATTGAGAACGCAGTAAACAGCAAAGATCACACGACTTTGGTGGCTGCGGTAAAAGCTGCCGAATTGGTGGAAACGCTTTCGAGTAAAGGTCCGTTTACTGTTTTTGCTCCCACAAATGCCGCTTTTGAGAAGTTGCCCAAAGGAACAGTAGAAACTTTGTTAAAGCCCGAAAACAAAAAGCAGTTGCAAGCGGTGCTTACGTACCACGTTCTTGCAGGCAAATTTAGCGCTGCCGATGTTGTTAAAGCAATCAAAGATGGCAAAGGTTCTGCAACTTTTACCACCGTGCAAGGCGGAAAATTAAAAGCTTCGCTTAAAGGTTCGAATGTAATTCTGACAGACGAGCAAGGAAGAACCGCAACAGTTACTATTGCCGACGTGAATCAATCGAATGGCGTAATCCACGTGATCGATCAAGTTGTACTAAACAAGTAATTGTTTGTGTGAAGTTTTGTGAGAAAGTCGGTCGTAATGGCCGACTTTTTTAATCTCCTGCTTTAATGAAATCGGTGAGTAAATAGCCGATGAGTTTTCCGAGCAATTGCGGATTTCCGGTATTTTCCAACTCCGGCGCTCCTTCGCAAATATGCAAGTAACTGGCGTTGGGATGCGAGCCGAAATGATACACAAATTGCCGCGCTTCTTCGATTGAGAATCCGCTGTTTGTCATCGCGCTACTGGGCACAAACGGCAAGCTGTCTAAATCGATTTCCACACCAAAATAGTCGGATTTTATAAACGAAAGTGCTTGAAACAATTCCTGTTCGAAGTTCTTTTGGCGTTTTACTTTAATTTCGTCGTAGGTATTGAAACGCACACGATCGTCGGTTTTCTTCAATAAATCGAGCACGGCTTTAGAAGTATAGCATTCGTGCAAACCAAAGACGAAGTATTTTTTTAAGAATCCGTCTTCGTACGCGTATGAAAAGCCGTTTCCGGAGTGTCGGCCTTCTAAAATCCGAAAATCGGAATGCGCGTCTAAATTCACGGCATTAACCGATTTACCTTTTGCCAGCGCAGTACCTTTAATGTTTCCGTACGCGTTGTTGTGTCCGCCGCCAATAATAATCGGAATTTTCCCTGCTTTTACGATCGTACAAACCAAATGCGCGACTTCGCGATCGATTTTCCCAACCAATAGCTTTAGCGCATCGCGATCTTCCGAATTTTTATAATCGAGGTTTTCGGCGGCTTCCATTTCGGCATCGGTATCAATGGCACCGAGCGCCAAGATCTTACTTCCTTTACAAAAACGGTTGTGCTGAATGTTGGCGATAGCGGTTAGGGCAACGTCCCAGGTTTTGTTGGCACCACGCCGACCGTGATTGGCACGAACACCAATATCCTCCGGAATACCAAACAACACGTATTTGGCTTCGCAGTTGGCAATGAAATGTTCGGCACTAACATCTTTCGGAACCGTGAGCATTTTTTCGCCAAATTTTACTTCACCGCTTCTAAAATTGGTGCGTTTGGCGAGATCAGTAGCCGAAATCAATTTCAATTTCTCCATAAAAATTCAAATACGCGAGGTTGTAAAAGTATAAACTTGCGTTAATAAGTCGTAAACAATTGCAAGACTTTTTACTTTAGATTTGTTGAAAATTAAAAACTATGGATACACAGAGAAGTAACTCAAGTTTAAAAGCGGTAGTTGTCATTTTAGCGCTATTGCTTATCGCCAGTTTGGCTTATATTTTTAAGATGACTAGCGACGCAAAATCACTCGAAACAGAGATAGTTGAAGAGAAAACAGAAAAAAACGCCTTACTCGATTCGCTTGCTATTCAGAAAGGAATCTACGATAAAGCGATTGAAGAAAAAACGGAATTAAGCGACGAGCTGATTGCCGAGCGCGATAAAGTAGTGCAATTGATAGAAGATTTGAAGAAATCGAAAGGTGATGCGGCTTCGCTGCGTCAGTTTAAAACGCGTTACAACGATTTGCAAACCAAATTTAAGGCGTTGATTGCCGAAAATGAAACCTTGAAGAAAGCAAACGAATCGTTAACACAGCAACGCGACAGTACGGTTGTGGCGCTTGGCGAACAGAAAAAGTACAACGACACGCTGGTGGTGCAGAACGAAAATCTGGCGAAGACCGTGGAAAAAGGTCAGAAGATTGTAGTTATGAATTTGCGCACCCAAGCTATTAAACAGCGTTCGTCTGGAAAGCAAATCGAAACCGATAAGGCAAGCCGCGCAGATAAGTTAAAAGTGTGTTTTGCTTTGGCTGCAAATTCGATCGCAAAATCGGGAAGTAGAACGTATTACGTACAGATCATTGACAGCAACAACAATGTTTTGGGCGATAAGAAAACCGAGTCGTTTGGCGAATCGTCGTTAACGTACAGTTTCACTACAACTGTGGAATACAATAACGAAGCGGTTGATATTTGCGAATACCTGGACAGCAACGGAAAAGATTTTTCAAAAGGAACGTATTATGTGAATATTTTCGATAAAAGCGAGTTGCTTTCAAAGACAACATTTTCGTTGCGATAATAATCGGTTGTTAATTCACTAAAGGTCGGATTTGTAATGAGTCCGACCTTTTTTTTGCGCCATTACTTTTCTTCGGTTGTGGCTGGCTGTTTGGTTTCAACAACTAAAACTTCCTTGCTTCCCAACCGCGATTCAAGCCATTCTTTAATTTTAACGTTACTAAATGCATTTTTTCCGGCGGGCAAGTGATACAGTAAAACGGTGGCAACGCGCGTACTGTCGGCACTCGGATAGAGAAATTGTTTGCCAATAGAAACGTTTTGAAGTTCCGGAAATAAAATTCCAATTTCTTGCACTACTTTTTTGTAATCTTCGTTCTGCCGGTTTAACTCGCGTTCCAGATTTTGAATAAGCGCGTCGTTTGCCAAACCAGCTTTGTTGTTTTTCCCGATTTCTGTCAAGATTTCACTTTTCAAATCGGTTGCGTTTTGTCGAATTTCAATCTGTGTATTGGCAATTTCGTAGTTTTTCAATTTTTGATTGACAAGATCAATTTCTTTAGTGTTGAATCGTTTAGAAAAAAACGCTAGCTCAATTTTCTTAGGGTTTGTATTGTATTTGATGTTCTTGTAAATAACCACATAACCTTTATCGGTAAACTCTTGTGCAATAAATTGTGCTACTTTTTGGTTGAATTTTTTTTCTTCGAAAAGGGTGTAAGCAAGGTAAAAACTGGGGATAATCATTATTAAAACAAGTGCTGTAATTCCGTAGCGTATTCGTTTTTCAGCGCTCTGATTTAAAATTTTCACAGGCTGGTATTTTAAGTACTTGACGATTACGAAAGTGGCTATACAGATAAAAAAGCAGTTGATTAAGTACAAATAAAAAGCGCCTAAAAAGAAATTGTAATTTTCGATTGCTAAACCATAGCCCGCAGTACAAAGCGGAGGCATTAACGCCGTTGCAATAGCTACGCCCGGAATCGGATTGCCTTTTTCAACACGCGTCAGCGCAATAACGCCAACTAAACCACCGAAAAAGGCAATTAAAACGTCGTAAATATTGGGTGAGGTTCGGGCGAGCAATTCGGATTGTGCGTCTTTAAACGGACTCACAAAAAAGTAAATTGTTGCTACAGTAAGACTTACAACGGTTGCAATCGATAGGTTTTTAACGGATTTCTTTAAAAGCTCAAAGTCGTAAATTGCCAGAGCAAAACCGGCGCCAACGATTGGACCCATAAGCGGCGATATAAGCATGGCGCCAATGATTACGGCCGTAGAGTTAACATTTAAGCCTACCGATGCAACTACGATTGCGCAGGCTAAGATCCACAAATTTGATCCGCGAAAAGAAGTGTTTGCCTTAATATTTTCGAGCACTTTTTCGCGTTGCTCTTCACCTTGGTGTAAATCAACGAAATCGAATAATTTGTTTTGCATCTTAAAAGGTTTAATTCACGCTGGTTTCGGGTTGTGGTTGGATTTAAAAACAACGCTCGCTCCGAACAGCTGTTGGGAAAGTACGCATTTTACTTGTAACAACCAAGCGCACCTAGTTGGATTTCCGGAAGTTATTGAGTCGGAGAAGTTTCTGGATTTAAAGTGAAATTGTTTTTTGGATACGTAGATTTTTTTGGGCAGCAAATCCCGTTTTTCGCTTCAAGTACGCACCAAATGCCGTCGTTTTGCACGTGCAGCATGCGGCTTCCGTTGGTCGCCACAGCTTTCGGCAAAACGCACGGCATTTGGTTTGCGCGCTTTCCGCTGCAACCGGGGCTGCGAGATACGTTACTAACGTTTAGTGGAAAAATACGGATAAGTAGGTGGTTTTTAAATCGATTTAAAGCAGGTTTTGATGAAAAGCCAAGTTCTTCGCGTGTTTAAAGCAATAACTAGTATCAAGATGAATGTTTTAGTTACAAGAACGCTTAACGCTGGTGCAATCGCGATTTATCGAGTTAAAGGTTAAAAGGTGACACGTTTTGGTTTGCATTTCCGGGTGAGCGACAGCAGCGGCATCCTTTTTGGCATTCCGGAATTTCCACCAAAGTCTTGCCAAAAAGATATAGCGTATGGCGCGACGGCGGCTCTGCGATACGTTTGCGAAGCGCTATGATTGCGCCGCCGGCACCCCCAGATAAATAAAAAAAGTATGCTACGTTCCTTGAAATTAATGGTTTATTTTTGTAGTTTTCTAGTATTCGATTTTCATATAATCACAAGTTCCTCAGTAAGATTGATAATAAAAACGAAAATAAAGAGTTATGCTAAAAGGCGTTAGAGAATTATTTTTGCAAACGGTTTTCGGCTTTAAGGTTTTATCCTAGAAAAGGAACTGTGAAATTGTTTTCCAACTCCATATCAACAAAAACCGAAACAATTATGAAAAAATCACTTTTAGGAATCTGCGCACTTTTTTTGTTTTCTTGCAATACCGCTGAACAGTATGAAAACATAGTTGGGAAATGGAAATGCTCGAATTGGATTATCGAATCTACGGGCGAAGATCAGTGTAAAGACAATGTATTTTTTGAGTTTAGAAAAGATAAGACGTACACTTCAAAAATAGGTTCTCTTGAAGAGTCGGGTGTGTATCAAATCGCTGATGGAACACTTTACTCGACTCCTGATGGTAAATTGGAAATTGGCGTGGAACTAACGGTTCTCAATAAAGATACACTACAATTTATT
>CALRVY020000174.1:0-5871 GCA_943371725.1 Pseudanabaena sp. UWO311
CATTGAAATGTAAATCGGATGTTGAGCCAATAATTTGGGGATTTCATCATTGGGTATTCGTCCGGTAAACGTAACGTTTTCTTCGATATTTAGTTCTTTTGCAAGTATTTGAAGTCGCTCTTTTTCAGCGCCATCTCCAATTATTGTAAGTTGAAAGTCGGCATTCTGTTTCTTTAAAATACCAAAAGCTCTAACGATTAACTCGTGATTGTATTCTGGAAGTAAGCTTCGAGTTACAATACATTTCAATTTGCGTTCGTGCTTTTCGCGCGGTGTGAAGTAAAAGTGATCAACGTCGATTCCCTTTGGCATAATTAGTAGTTTACTCATATCCACACCGCTCTGTTCCATGGAATACGTCATGACTTTTCCCCACGCGTGAATCAAGTCTGCTTTTTTAAATGCATAGGCTTGAATTCTTTTTTTTATGGGAAGTAATAAAGAACGTTCTGGCCAAAGATCGGTTCTTCCTTGCTGGGCAATAGCACAAGGCTTAACTCCTGTCAACGCTGCCAAAAATCCGTAGCTGGTGGTGCGCTCGGCAATCACCATATCGGGTTTGTGTTCTTTAACCAACCGTTTTATGGTAGGAAGACAAAATAAATATTCCGTAACTCTTTTTAAGCGATTTTTAAACCCATAACCGCCGCTATGTAGTTCCCAAGTAACAAACTCAAAGTTGCCGTAACGCTCTAATCCGCGCATCCATGTTTGAGCGTCGGCACGGTAACTTTCACCTAAAAATAAAATCTTTCTTTTCATTAGTCGGCCACATCGAAAGCCCTATTTAAAAAGTCATTTAAAGGCTTAATAAGTTCAAATTTTGTGAGTACATCGCTGATAAATTCTTTTTTGAAAAGCGATTCGTTCGGAATTGTGCATTGTGCCACAAAACTTTTTAGTTGCAAGTGCTTGATTGCGGCATGCTCTTTATCGAAATCTTTTGGAGCCGATTTCAAAGTACTGTCGTCTCGCTCTAAATCGCCAAAAGTTCTTTTAAAATCAGGTTGTTCCAAAATTGCTTGCAAATCTTCGTAAAAGTATGCGATTTCGTTACGAATTTTCTTTAAATCTCTGGCTTCGGGCATGTAAATTCCGCCTGCCAGAAAACTACCTTTTGGGTCGATATGCAAGTAATATCCTGCTTTTGGAACACTGCTGTGAGTAGGGGAAATCCAAAATCCCATGTGTGTTTTATAAGGCGACTTATCCTTTGAAAAACGGATGTCGCGATTAATTCGGAACAGTACTTTTTTAACTTCTAAATCGGAAACGGAAGCGTCAAATTTCTGTACACCCGAAAGAAGTGCTTGCCCAATTTCGATATAGTGATTTCGATATTTTTGATAATTTTCTTGCTGATTCAAAAACCAGTCACGATTGTTATTTAACGCTAAGTCTTTTAAAAATTGTATCGCAAACGGCTGAATCATTTTATTTTATCTTGTAGTTGTTGGTGTGTGAAGAAACCGGTTTCACTCCATTTCAAAGTAGTGCCTTGGTAAAATTGTAAATAAGGTAGTGTGGTTACATCAAATTCGCGGGCCAAGATCTTATTCGTTTCTAAATCTATCCGCATTATTGCGATTTCGGGATTTGCAGTTTCGAAGCTTTGAATTTCGGGTTTCATTTTGATACAAGGTGCGCACCAAGAAGCTGAAAAAACGACCAGCGTTTTCTTGTTTTTTTCAAGAGTTGTGAGAAAATCAGCTTTACTTATACCTCTTTTAGCTGCAGGAATTTCGGTTTTAGCACTGTTTTGATAGGCATTGTATCCTCCTGTTAATTCGTAAATATTTTTGAACCCATTTTCGGCCAACAAGGCGGCTGCTTTTTTACTGCGTCCGCCGCTAAGACAATACACCAATACGGGTTTATTTTTATCGAGATTAGCTGTTTTTGCTAGAAAGTCGGCATCGTTCCAATTTAAATTTTTTGCTTTTGGGATGTTGCCGGAATTAAACTCTTGCGGTGTTCGAACGTCGAGTATCTGAGCGTCTTTTTGGAGCGCGATTTTATTAAATTCTTCAACGTTTACTTGATTAAAGCTTGCATTCTGACCTTGGCAAGCCCAAATGGCGAAAACTAAAAAGACGTATACTTTAAGATGTAATTTTTGCATATTACGAAGGTATAGCAATTCTATAAATAATTTTAAAGTTTGAATATTTTGTGTGAAATTCCGGCAGCTGTAAGCACCTTTAAAGTTCGATCTTCATGTGTATCGGTCACAAAAATTTGTCCGAAACTACTTTTCGCCACTAAATCAATAATATATTGAACACGATATTCATCCAGTTTATCGAAGATGTCGTCGAAAAGGAAAATAGGTTTCCTTCCGATTTTTTCGTGTAAAAGCGTAAACTGCGCCAGTTTTAAAGCAATTAGAAACGATTTTTGTTGCCCCTGCGAACCAAATTTTTTAATGTTGTGATTGTTGAGTTTGAAATCAAAATCGTCGCGGTGCACTCCCACAGTAGTATACTGCATGATTCGATCTTTAGGCAAACTCTCCTGTAAAAGCAGCGGAAAATTCCCTAGAGTTAAATCAGATTTATAGCCAATTTCAGCTGTTTCGGCTTGTCCTGAAATAGCGGCGTAGAATTCTTGAAATAATTTGTTAAATGGCTCTATAAAAGCTGATCTTCGTTCGAAAATTACTTTCGCTTCTTTATCTAATTGAGCATCGTAAATAAGAAGCGTCTCATTGTCAAAAGTTAAGTTTTTTGCAAAGAATTTGAGTAAGGCATTTCGTTGCGCCAAAATACGTTGGTATTGAATAACAGCTTGCAGGTAAAGTGGATCGGTGGATGCTAAAATGGTATCAACAAATTTTCTTCTGTTTTCGCTTCCTTCTGTAATTAAATCGCGATCGGCAGGCGAAATCAATACAGCTGGAACAAAACCTAAATGTTCTGAAAACTTTTCGTAAGCTTTGCCGTTCCGCTTGAGTACTTTCTTTTGTCCGCGTTTGAGACTACAAATAAGCTGCTCAATTTTGTGATCAACCTCATATTTTCCATCGATAACAAAAAAATCGGTATCGTGTTTAATATTTTGCAAGGCTAACGGATTGAAATAACTCTTTCCGTAACTGAGGTGGTAAATAGCATCGAGCACATTCGTTTTTCCTATGCCGTTTTTCCCTACAATGGCGTTAACACCCGCGTCGAAACGGAAAGAAACATCCTCAAAATTTTTATAATTCAGTATGTGTAGTTCTTGTAGTACCATAAAATCGTTTCGCCGAAAGGCCGCTGTTAAAACTAATTTGCAGCTGCGGCAGAAAGGTATTTAATAAATCGAAAATTTGCGCTTTTTGGTTTGACAAAAAATTATATTTTTGCACCTCACAAATTTAGAACAATTACGAATGGCAACATACAATAAAAGAGGTTACAAAGCGCCGAAACCAAAAGAGGAGAAAGAGCAAGTTGAGGTAATCGAAGATGTAAATGTCGATGAAACCCAAAGTACAACTGCTGGTGTTTTTAATACTTTAGACGAAACAGCTTCGAAAACAGAAGCATTTGTTGCTAAAAATCAGAAAGTAATTCTAGGAATTGTTGCTGTAATAACGGTAGCGGTTGTTGGTTATTTTGCCTACACGAAGTTTATTGTTGAGCCTAAAGAAGACGACGCAAGTGCGCAAATGTACTTGGCACAACAGAATTTCCAGAAAGCACTCGACGGAACAAAAAGCGACTCGCTCTACAATTTAGCATTAAACGGTAGCGAAGGAAAGTACGGTTTCTTGAAAATCTCCGAAGAATACAGCGGAACTGATGCTGGAAATATGGCTACTTACTACGCTGGTATGGCTTATTTGAATACGAAGCAATACGATAAAGCGATTTCGTTTTTAGAAAAATTCAACGGTAAAGATCGATTCTTGAAGATTCTCGCTGCTGGAGCTATTGGTGATGCTTACGCAGAAAAAAATCAGTTGCAACAAGCATTAGACCAGTATGTGAAAGCATCGGAAATGGAGAAAAATGATTTTACAACGCCTCGCTATTTGTTTAAAGCAGGAAAAGCGGCTTTGGCTTTAGGAAAGAAAGCGGATGCCTTGAAGTTTTTCACTTCGTTGAAAGAATCTTATGAAAACACACCTGAAGGTCAACAAGCAGATACTTTTATAGGTTTGTCTCAATAATTTAAAATATGGCGACAGCAAATACCAATCTGTCGAACTACGATAAAGCTGCAATCCCAAACGCGAATAATTTTCGGTTTGGGATTGTTGTTTCAGAGTGGAACGAACAAGTTACAGAAGGCCTTTACGAAGGAGCTTTAAAAACCTTGCTCGATTGTGGTGCGAGCGACCAAAAAATCGTACGTTGGAGTGTTCCCGGTAGTTTTGAGCTTATTTACGGGGCCAAAAAAATGTTGGAAGCCGAAAAACCTGACGCGCTAATCGTTATAGGTTGTGTGATCAAAGGAGAAACTATGCATTTTGAATTTGTATGCGATGGCGTAACTCAAGGAATTAAAGACTTAAATATTTTAACTGATATTCCGGTGATTTTTTGTGTCTTAACAGACAATTCCATGCAGCAATCCTTAGATCGCAGCGGTGGCAAACACGGTAATAAAGGTGTAGAGGCTGCCATAACTGCAATCAAAATGGCTGAACTACGTCGACTTGCAAATCAAAAAGTGAATACTCCCAAAGTAGGTTTTAATGTTGCATCACAACTAGATACTGGCATACCGAAAATTGATACAAAATAGAGCAAAGTAAGTTAGCTTAGTTTCAAATTCTTCTCGTTCCTTTGTATATATTTACTTTAGTCTCTTGAAATGTCGAGTATTATTCAACTTCTTCCCGATCATGTTGCTAACCAAATCGCTGCTGGTGAGGTTGTTCAAAGACCAGCATCAGTTGTTAAAGAATTACTGGAAAATGCAGTTGATGCTCAAGCTACCGAAATAAAATTACTCATCAAAGAAGCAGGCAAGGCGCTCGTTCAAGTTATTGATAACGGTATTGGAATGTCGGTTACCGATGCTAGAATGTGCTTTGAACGCCATGCAACCAGTAAAATACGCATAGCCGAAGATTTATTTCAACTCAATACTAAAGGTTTTCGTGGTGAGGCTTTAGCTTCGATCGCTGCTATTGCACACGTTGAGTTAAAAACCCGCCAATCGGATGATCAACTGGGTACACAAATCGTTATCGAAGGAAGTAAAATTGTTTCGCAACAACCATCGGTGACGCCGCAAGGCACAAGCATCGCTGTTAAAAATCTGTTTTTTAATATTCCCGCAAGAAGGAATTTCCTGAAGTCTGATGTTGTCGAAAATAAACACATCATCGACGAGTTTCAGCGTGTGGTTCTTGCGCATCCGAACATTCATTTTTTTCTTTACATAAATGGAAATGAAGTATATAACTTACCTGCCGGAAATCTCAGACAGCGAATTGTTGCCGTATTCTCAGGTAAAACCAACGAACGAATTTTACCCGTTCAGGAACATACCGAAGTAGTTGGCATTAACGGTTTTATAGGGAAACCCGAATTTGCTAAGAAATCGAGAACAGAGCAATTTCTCTTCGTAAACGATCGGTTTATAAAAAGCGGCTATTTGCATCACGCTATTATGGGCGGTTTCGAAGGACTTATTCGCGATGGTTTGCAACCGTCGTATTTCATTTATTTACAAATTGATCCGAAACATCTCGACATCAACATTCATCCTACAAAAACAGAAATCAAATTTGATGACGAGCATACCATTTATGCCATTCTGAGATCTGCTGTAAAACATTGCCTCGGACAGTTTAAAGTTGCTCCAGCGCTCGATTTTGATAAAGATCCGAGCTTAGAAACGCCTTACGAACTTTACAGAAAAGAGATAAATATC
>CALRVY020000175.1:0-5816 GCA_943371725.1 Pseudanabaena sp. UWO311
TTTGTGAAACATTGTGCTCCATAATTCTTTTCATCTTGAAATTTTGAAAGCTCAAAATTTTTACAAATTCTGGTTTTTCCGTAAAATTTATTTCCGGGAATTTCGTACGTGGGAATCGCTCCCCATCCCACCCGCCCCCATCAAGGCGAAGTTTTGAAAAAAAATCGACATACGATTACGGGGTTTCCGCATATTTTTGAAGTATCAAGATTGGAGTATTAAGTATTAAGACTTCGATGAGTTCACCACTTTACGCATCTTTTTTGGGAAGCTAGAAAATAGAAGTTAGAAGTTAGACTTCGATGAATTCACGACTTTACATTTCATTTTCCAACCCGAACCCACGTATCGTCGGTGCCTGAGCCTGTCGAAGGCTGGTGCAATTTTTAGGCGGCTTGATACGTTCTGTGTTTTCTTCACCGGCAAAACATTCCACCAAATTCTGTGAACTTCGGCGTATTTTGTGCGCTTTAAAAAAACTGATGCTTGTGCGTGTCGAATCGTTAACCGCAAAGGGCGCAAAGATTTTCGCAAAGCTCGCAAAGCGGTTTTTTAGTATTAAGATTTGAGTATTAAGACTTCGTGTCGTTCACCACTTTAAATATCATCTTTGCCCACCCGAACCCACGTATCGTCGGTGCCTGAGCCTGTCGAAGGCTGGTGCAATTTTTAGGCGGCTTGACACGTTCTGTGTTTTCCTCACCGGCGAAACATTCCACCAAATTCTGTGAACTTCGGTGTATTCTGCGCGCGTAAAAAAGCTGCTGTCTCAGCTTGTCGAAGGCTGGCGTTGTGTACATTGTGAAAAACTTTGTGAAACATTGTGCTCCATAATTCTTTTCATCTTGAAATTTTGAAAGCTCAAAATTTTTACAAATTCTGGTTTTTCCGTAAAATTTATTTCCGGGAATTTCGTACGTGGGAATCGCTCCCCATCCCTCCCGCCCCCATCAAGGCGAAGTTTTGAAAAAAAATCGACATAAGATTACGGGTTTTCCGCATATTTTGAAATGTTTGGTAACTCCACGTATTTGACCAATCGATAGGCTTTTAAGATTCGTTAAGTGGTAACGATTTTCGCGGCCGTGACTGCAATGAAAATACAGCCGTGGTGGTGGCGTGTGCCGGCGGATTTTGGCGCAGCGACCAACGGAAGCTGTGCCAAAACCTGCCGGAACCGCCAACGCTAGGTTGTATTGCAATGAAAGGCGCGAAATGCCGCCCAAAAAATAAAAGAGCCGATTTCCTTTCGAAAACCGGCTCTTTCGGACAAACATCAAGATTTAATATTTCAACTTCGCGCTTAATTCAAACTCGTCGTTGATTGTTTTGTCGCCCAAGTTGCTGAAGAAGCTTCCTGAACCGTATTTGATATCGTATTTGGTGCGATCAACATTAAAATTTGCAGTAGCAGAACCGTTAGCAACCTTCAATTCGAAGTTTACAGAATTAGTGATTCCTTTGATGGTTAAATCAGCAGTTACAGAGTAAACTCCGGCAGATTTTTCGCCGATTGATTTGAAAACCAATTTTGCAGTTGGGAATTTTTCTACTCCAAAGAAATCCTCGTTTTTCAAGTGTCCTTCTAAGTTTTCTTTGCCTTGACCTGCTTTCAAATCGGTTACCGTGATCGATGTCATGTCGACTGTGAAATTACCGCCTACCACTTTCGAACCTTTGAAGATCAAAGTCCCTTCTTTTAAGCTAACGTCTCCAGAATGTGAACCTGTCACTTTTTTTCCAACCCAAGAAACGGTACTTCCTTTTACATCGACTTTTTTTGATTGAGCAACTGTAGTTGTAGTTGCGAATACGAATAGGCTTAAAGCCAATAATTTAATTGTTTTCATTGTTAAAATTAGGTATTTATATGGTTTAAAATATGCTCAATTTGAGTAGCAAAGTGCTCTTTTTCTGTTTCGGTTAATTCTGTAAGCAAACTGGCTTCTTTTGCACTTAATATCGGATCGATTTGCGATAAAAGTTCAAGGCCTTTTTGGGTGATACAGACTTCAATTTTTCGGCGATTATATTCGCAAACGGTTCTTGTAACGAGTTCTTTAACAAGGAGCTTATCGACTAAACGCGTCGTGTTGCTCGTTTTTGAAATCATGCGTTCTTGTATTAAACACATGTTAGCGGGTTTTCCTTGCTGACCTCGTAAAATACGCAGCACATTGAATTGCTCGGCGGAAATATCGAAAGTTTTAAAAACTATGGCGAGCGATTCATAAAATGCATTTGCTAAACGCATGCTATTCACAATCAGACGTTTGTCTGGATTCTGAATTTTTGACGGTGTTTGCGTTAACTCTTGCATATACAATATTTGTATGTACAAATGTATAAAGCTGAATTAGATTATGTATTTTTGAGACGCTAAATTTTCGTTAAATTATTTATTATGGTTGTTCATTTGAATCAGCAGGAGTGGCAAGAAAAGCTTTTAGAGTCGGTAGATGCTCAGATTATTGATGTTCGTACATCGGAAGAGGTTGCTGAAGGATTTATTCCAGGTGCCATGCATATCGATATTTATGGAGGTCCACAGTTTTTGGAGGCTATTGAAGCTTTGGATAAAACGAAATCGTACTATGTGTACTGTCGATCGGGGGGAAGAAGCGCGCAAGCTTGCGATATAATGCAATCTTTAGGTTTTTCAGAAACGTATAATCTGTTGGGTGGTTTTTCACTTTGGACAGGAGCTGTAAGTTTGTAGAAAAAAAAGCCGTATCTTCTTTTTTTTCAGCATTTTGTTCTTATTTTTGGCAGAGTTCCCTTTTACGCCCCAAAAGTCAACAAATGAAACAAAATCTAAGCAGTGGTTCCCGTTGGAGACGATCGTTACTTGCACTGGCTCTGTTGCTCGGTGCCATTTTCGACCTTACCGAAAATTTGTATGCCCAGATCGTTATTTATGCTGCCGCGGTGTATCTTGCTATAACAGCGTTGTTTAAATGGTGCTTGATTTACAAAATATTCGGCGTTGATGCATCAAAAGAAAGTAAACGAAGAAGCGGTATGTATTGATTTCGATTCGTTTTGTAAAAAAAAGAGTCCAATTGTTTTTAAGAACATTTGGACTCTTTTTCATTGTATGAGCTACCATTAATCAGGGTTTGCCAGTGTTTCAAATAATTTCGCGTGTGCCGACAACAATCGGTTTCGAACTGCAATTTGGGATAATCGGCTACTAATCAGGGTATTTTCTCTGGTATTTAATAAGAATAGGGAACTTTCGCCGGCATCGAAAAGTCGGATTTCGGCATTTAACATCGTTCCGGTATCGCGTACCAATTCCGACATCAGTGAAGCCTGTTTTTTTAGGGATGCAATTTCGGTTTGTGCCGCATCGATTTTGTTTTCAAGCTGGCGTGTTTCAAATTTCAGAGATAAATCGGCATCAGTTAAAGCGAGCTTAGCACGTTGTAAGTTTCCACGTTCTTTGCGAATGAAAACCGGGAAATAGAAATTAAAACCAACTTTATAATCATCAAATCGGCGAGAACTATCAAATGAATTAGGCTGAAACAAATAGCTGTATCCAAAATCGGCACGTGGCAAAAGTCTGTTGGCAGCGAGTTGCCGTTCGATTTCCAACATTTTTACTTTAGTTTGAAGTGCTTGTACTTTAGGATGCGTTTGAATATCGATGTTATCAGTAATCATTTCGCTGGTTTGTAATACCACTTCAATTTTTTGTTCTGTATCTTCCTCAGGCATCATACCGTCGGCAAGTTCCATAGGTACATTGTTGTCAATCCACAAGAAATTACTCAATTCAAGTCGTGCCTTGATGAGCTTTAATTGCGAGTCTTCAAGGGATAAATTTCGATTTACAACAACAATTCTAGCCTCAGTACTATCAATTACGGGTCGATCGCCTTCTCTGATTAATCCTTTAATGCCGTCTAATCGGATTTGTGCATTTTTAGCAAATTCTTGGTACAGTTGGTACTCGCGATAATGTCTTTGCCATGTGAAATACGCTTCAGCAGCTTCGAATAAAACTTCGGTAGCCATTAAATTTCGTTCGGCTTGACCTAAAGTTTGCTGCAACTTTGCTTTTCGCAAGTCGGCCATGCGTTTGTTGATGAATAAATCTTGCGCAATAGGTACTGAAATCCCAACATTACCCAAGCCGTTGGCGGGAACTAAATTTTCGGGATTCAGATATTGCCCGTTGTTATCGTCGATACCGGCTTTTAATTCGATTCCATACCAAGTTGGAATTTTGAAAGTTCCATTAAATACGTTGTAATAGGTTGAACCTTTGAAATCTTTTCGCTCAAAATCGGCCGCTAAGATTGGATCAAAAGCACCTCGTGCTGTCAGCAATGCAGCCTGAGCAGCTGAAATTTCCAAGTTAGCGCTTTTAACTAAAGGATGAAATTTGCGAACAAAGCCCATGTACTCTTCAAACGACATGACTTTGAAATCTTGCTGTGCAAAAGTAAGCTGACAAAACAGTGTTAGCAGTAGCAGTCGTAATGTCATTACTTAGATTCTTTTTTCGTTGTTGACGTATTTGATTTTATATCGGAACTTGCACCTTGATAATAGTTCGGTGGGAATCCGTTCAAACGACGCCAGATTTCAAACCAAACCGGTACCGTTTCTAAAAGGGCAATTGTTTGTGCTCCCGAACCAATTGCTAGCTGTGTTGGCCATTGCTGGTCGGTATTGTCTGGAGCAATAAGTACGCGGTATTTTCCGTTTTCGCTAATGAAATTTTCAATAGCTACTACAGTTCCACCAAATGTTCCGTACGACATGTCAGGCCAGCCCGAGAATACGATTGTAGGCCAACCATCGAACCAAACGCGAACTTTTTCGCCACGTTTTATCAAAGGTAAGTCGATCGGTGCCACAAAAGTTTCTACTGCAATTTCGAAATTCTGAGGCATGATACTCACAACTGGCGTTCCTTCTTTAATGATTTCTCCAACACCCGATTGCAAAGCCCGGTTTACATAACCGTCTTGTGGCGCGATAATATAATACATACCGTTTCGAATGTTGTAGTTTACATACTGATTGTCGAGTTTATTTACCTGAGCCTCAGTGTCGAATTGGCTACTTTTAGCTGTAAACTGGTCGCTCTCTACTTTAGCAACTTTTTCTGCGTATTCCGATTGAATTCGGTCTAGTTCCACAATAGCATTGATCAGTTCGTTTTTCGAAGCCAAATACTTGTTCTCAATGGTTATAATTTTAGCTTCCATTTCTTGTTGCTTCAAACGCTTTTCCTCTACATCGGTAACGGGTTTTAGCCCATCTTTGTTTAAAGTTACAGCTCGATTGTATTGGGTGTTTGCTATTCGAAGTAACGTTTGTGTGGCGATTAGATCGGTACTATCGCTCTTTATTTTGAGTTTCGCTTGTAAAACTTTGTTTCGCGCTTGTTCCGTCTTTAATGTCAGTTCCCTACGTATCGCATCTTTTTGTCCTTCTAAAGCAACTACTTTTTGCCCGTAAGAAACCGCTGCGGACTTTTTTGCGTCGCGTTGATTTTTAGTGTTTTCCACTAAATTGGGATCTAGGTAATCTTCTTTAACCTCACTAATGTACACAATGGTATCGCCTTTTTTTACAAATTGGCCTTCCTGAACAAACCATTTTTCAATTCTACCAGCAATGGTAGTGTGTATCGTTTGTGGTCGCTGACCCGGACGAAGCGTTGTAACAGCACCCGTTCCCGAAATGTTCTGAGTCCAAGGTAAGAACATGAAAATAATCAAGATTACTCCAAAAATCGCCATAAAGCGGTTCAAAATCTTGTAGTGCGGTCTGTTTTCTAAGCTTCTAATCGTTTT
>CALRVY020000176.1:0-5812 GCA_943371725.1 Pseudanabaena sp. UWO311
ATGCAACAAGCCGTGTTTTAGTGCATTTTCAACAAAAGGTTGTAAAATCATGGGTGGCAAGCTGTCAAAATCCGGATCGAGTTCGCTACCTACTTGTATGTGATATTCAAAGTCGTCGTTAAAACGCATTTTTTCTAATTCCAAATATCGTTTTAACAGCTCGATCTCAGCGCTTAACGTAATGCTTCGCTTTCCCGAAAAATTCAAGATTTCACGGGTGAGTGTCGTGAAATTTTCCATCTGTTTGTTCGCCACTACTTTATCACCATACATAAACAAGTGTTGAATGCTGTTTAAGGCGTTGAAAATAAAATGCGGATTCATCTGACTTTTCAGAGCTGTTAATTCGCTCTCAGTGGCGCGT
Organism: Pseudanabaena sp. UWO311; assembly: GCA_943371725.1. Classification (GTDB taxonomy): domain Bacteria; phylum Bacteroidota; class Bacteroidia; order Flavobacteriales; family Flavobacteriaceae; genus Flavobacterium. Next base: position 365 of record CALRVY020000176.1, read on the forward strand.
TTTTCAGCCAAAAGTGTTTTTGTAGTTTCTTCAAAGCTGGCTTTTATAAGTTCGTTTTTCTTTTGGTTTTGATATCTTCTAAACAAAGCAAATGCCGCAACAAAAACAAGCAAAAACCCTAAAACTAAAATCCAAATGGTGCGCTCTTGTGCCTGATTTTTTAGATCAGTAATGCGTTTGTCTTGCGTCAATGTTTTAATTTTCGATTCTTTTTTCTCCGATTCAAATGCTTCTGAAAATCTAGAAATAACTTGCTCTTTTTCAATGTTATATACGCTGTCTTTCTTGCTTTCGTACAACAACAACGTTTTGTATGCTTTTGCGAAGTCGCCGGTTTCAAAGGCTAATTCGTGTAATTTTTGATAAGCAGTTAGTAAATTGTTCTGATCGTTAATAGGTTCCGAAACGGCAATCGATTCGTTTAATAATGCAGTTGCTTTTATGTAGTCTTTTTTCTTTTGGTAGCAAACGGCAAGTTCGGCTAATGGTTGTCCGAGCAAATTCGACGCTTGGTTTTCTTTCGCAATTCGTATAGCTGCTTGCAAAAACGGAATCGCTTTTTCAAACTTATTTTGCTTGTAAAAACACGAGCCAATATTGCTTTTAGCGAGAATAATTCCGAAGGGTATTTTCGCCGACTCGCAAATGCGCAAAACTTCTTCGTGACAAATAATTGCTTTGTCGAACTGTTTTAAATCGCTGTAAGCAATTCCTAAATTGGTAAGTATTGCCGCCCGTTTCGGATTGTCTTTAGAACCGGTTTCAAGTAAAATTTTATCTGCCTCCTTGAGTAAAACCAACGCCTTTTCAAATTTCTTGTCGCGCGTGTAAACCGATGCTAAATTGCTGTTCCCGATAACAATGTTATCGGTCATTTTTAAACGAGTAGCTAAACGTAGGGCTTGTGTGTAATAGGTAACGGCTTCGTCGTATATCGCTTGTTGGTAGTAGTAATTGCCGACACAGTTTAATGCGCGAATTTCTCCCAACGGATATTTGATCTTTCTCGAAATTTGCAGCGCTTTTTCCGCATATGCTAAGTTTTTAGGCTGATTTGCAAAGGTGTTTGCCACACAAAAATCAACCAATAATTCAACACGAGCGCTGTCCGATAAGCTTCTTGCTTGCAGTTTTTGTTCGATTTCGTCCGGCGTTTGTGCTCGTAAAGCGATACTGAAAAACAGTAACAAACCTAGAAAAGCTGCTTTCATAGATAAAGCGATTTTATCAACAACTCAAAATCAGCTTTCTTTTCACGGGCCACAGGAATCCATTTTTCGTTTTCGAACACAATGGAATTTCCGTCCTTACGACTGTACTTTTTTATGTTTTGAAGATTAATTAAATAAGAGCGATGACAACGAAAGAAATGTTCGTTCTGCGTAAGCAAATCGTCAAATTCCTTGATTTTCTTCGTCACCAAATAGCTTTTTGCCAAAGTAACTACATGCGTATACGAACCGTCGGCTTCGAAATACAAGACGTTTTTTAAATCCACGAAAGTGAGACCGTCGGAAAGCGGTAACGCAATTTTACTCAGCCGTTGATCGGCCATACTTTCGCGTAGTAACTGAATTTGACTACTCAAATTTCCGGGCGACTGCTGCAAAACTTTTCGGCAAGCGTTTTGCAACTTTTCGATACTAATTGGTTTTAAGATGTAATCTACTGCCGAAACTTCGAATGCGCGTAACGCAAATTCGGCATAAGCTGTACAGAAGATAGTTTTAAAAGATGGTTTTTCAAAATACTCGAACAAGGCAAAACCGTTTTCATTGGGCATTTCAATATCCAAGAAAACCAGATAAGGTTGCAACGAATTAATTTTCTTCACTGCTTCTTTCACGGTTGCGGCTTCCGCGATGACTTCAAATTCGGGCGCATGCTCAGCTAGCAAACTTCGTAAAAGTTGCCGGGCATTAGCTTCGTCATCAACCAATAAAACTGTCATATTTCTTGTGTATGCTGTAAAATTAAAATTTTTGTTAACGTAAAAAAGCTTCCGTTCGTGAAGTATTTTATACCATTCGTGTAAATACATTAAATACGAGCAGCTTGTGGTTTTAGTTTTGGCCTAAATTTTTAAGGAATTATGAAGAAAACTCTACTATCACTGTTTATGTATGCGCTGCTCCCCACAGCTGTTCTAGCGCAACCGCCCGTACTCAAATATTCGTTTAATAATAATCTTAACTCAGACGACAATCAAGCGACATTAACTTGCGCGTCGCCAGCTTACGGTCCGGCGCGAACAGGAACAACGGGTGCATCGTATTTTTTTAATGGAAATGCGAGTTCTGTAGCTACTGGAAATATTCCCAGCGAACTTGCAGGTTCAGCTAGCCGGACAATAACTTTTTGGGCAAATTTTAATGCACAATTTGGTCCGGGTAATATTGATATGTTTGGTATTGGCAATGGTAGCATTAACGACGCTGGTTTCAGTTTGGGCATTCTCGGCGGCAGCAATCCAAGTTTTTATGCCGATAACGGGCAACTTGTTTATGCAAACGCTCCGATAACAAACTTCGCGGGTAACGTCTGGAACCACTTTGCAGTGACCAACGGTACAAACGGCTTTATCGTCTATCAAAATGGTTTACAAATCTCGGCAGTACCCCAAGCAGTTGTTAATTTAATAGGATCGATTTTTGCGGTAGGGATGAGTAACGATTTATCTACAGGAAATACCTTCTACATGGACGATCTTGCTTTTTACGATACGCAATTAACTCCGCTGCAAGTCCAACAAATTGCAAACGATGCTGCCGCACCAACCATTTCAGTTAATGTTAATCCTATTGCAGACATCTACGCAACTGCGGTTTGTATTGTTGATGCCAATTCAAGCGCTACAACCCTTACAGTAGAATATGGTACCACACCCGCGTTTGGAAGTGTAATTCAAGTGCCAAACCAAGTAACCGGAACAAATACACAACTAATCTCAGTGCCATTATCGAACTTGCTTCCAGAAACAACGTACTACGTTCGTGCTTCGGCGCTAAACGTTTTGGGATCTGCAACATCAAATACATTCACGTTTACAACTTCTAGTTTTATTGTAGATGTACCCATCATCCAAAATACCAATGTAATAGCCACTTCGCCAACTTCTTTTACTGTCGATTTCGAAGTCAATCCAAGAGGAAGCCAAACCTTGGTTGAATTGCTCTACACACCATGCCCAAACACGCCAGCCATGCCCGTTAACATCGGAAACGCAACGCTTTCAATTCCGGCAGGTCAAGGTTTTGTGAGCGGCAGTCTCACGGTTACCGGACTTTCTGCAGACACCGATTTTGCGTATTCCATTCGCGCTACAAACAGTGTTTCCAATGTGCAAACTCCCTATGCATGTACCGCTACTGTACCATCTGTGGCAGTCACATCAAATGTACTTAGTAACGTAACTACCAATTCAGCTCAATTAGATTTCAGTGTTTTAGGTGCTAATATCGATGTAAATTATAACGTGTTGATTTATCTGGATCAAGGTTCTTTTGATGCCGATACCGCTGTTTTTGTAGCAACCTATTCGCAAATGGTATTAGACCTAGCAGGACAGCAGATTTTCCAGAATTTAATTTCGGGTACTCCTTACACGTACCGCATAAGAGTGGAATCTAATTTGGGAGACATCATCAATGTCGATGGTAGTTTTACCACATTAACCAATGCAAATGCGCCGACACCCATCCACGAATTTAAATTCGACAACTCACATTTAGATACAATTGGTGATTACGGGTTTCAAACTGCCAGCGGAAATGCCAACAGTTTTGCCAACGATCGGTTTGGAAATGCCGCCTCAGCTTTAAAAATTATTCCAGGTAGTTCGGTCGATGCTACACCTCCAGCAAACCGTCCTTTGCCACAAGGAAATGCCGCACGAACCATCTCGTTTTGGGCTAATTACACGACGATTTTTCTGGAAAACAACATTTTCGGGTACGGAACAACTGTGGCTGGCCAAGGTTTAGGTATTCAAGAAAACAGCACTTTGGTTAATTTGTATTTGTGGGGTTCATCGCTCAATAATATTTTTTATCCCGGAACTATCATCACTAATAAATGGTATCATTATGTAATCACGTATGGTAACGGACAGCTTAAGTTTTACCGCGATAACATCCTCTATTTCACAGGTTCAGCTAATTTAAATACGCAAGGAAGCATGATGCGCTTGGGCAGATTGCTCAACGAAGGTCCGACTGCCTCGAATACAGCTGATGCGCTGATAGACGATTTGAAAATCTACGATGTAACGCTTACTGCTGCTCAAGTAGCCGAGTTGTTCAATAACAATGCCTTAAGTGTTAATGAAGTAATCAAAACTAAAAATACTGTTTCGGTGTTTCCAAATCCAACCAACGGTATCGTAGAAATTGATAGCGAAATGCCAATTGAAAAAGTTCTCGTATTCCAAATGAACGGCCAGTTGGTGTTGGAATCTAAGCAAAGCAAATTCGACTTAAGCGCTTTGCCTTCAAATGTGTATGTGTTGAAAATTGTTGATAAATCTGGTGAGGCCAGCACCTACAAATTGGTCAAAAATTAAAACAGTAGTAGCAGTTTTTTTGAGAGGCAGTCCGCAAGGGCTGTCTTTTTTGTTTAGCGAAGGTGTATTCGAATTAAAATTTGGGCGTTCCGGCGGGTCGTTCCTCCGGCGCCGTCGCGTGCTTGCTGCAATTCAAGCGGCAAAAATCGTTTCGGCTACGGCTTTAAAAGGGCTCCTGGCGTCGCCTTGTAAAGCCAAGCCTCAATCTCCTTTTGTCGCTTTCATTTTCGCGCCGCCCGCTAACGCAACAGCGTGCACAAGCAATCATTCCAGAGAACGAATCGCATTAAATAAATACCTCCATTCTGGTCGTAATTCAACCAACTCTCCGAGAGTTTTAAACTCTCGGAGAGTTGGTTGTAAATTAATTTTCCTTTTCGTTCCGCCCGCTAACGCAACAGCGTGCACAAACAATCATTCCAGAGAACGAATCGCGGTAACGTTACCCGCGCAACCGATTGAGCCGATACCCCACAGCCGCATGTAGCGCAGCGGAATAGGCGAGGAGTAAAGGCGAAAGCGGGACGGGGCGGCACACTTATTTCCACTACTTGCCTGCCGCCGCGATGCGCCCAAATAAAACGAAACTCGATTTTTTTCCTTGGCTTACTTAGGCGTTGTGCGTAATGCGCAGCTGTACTCGGGTTCCAGTTGCTTGTTCGTTTTCGTACAAATCTTCGTAATGTACAGTGTACGTTACTTCGGCTGAATTGAGTAACTCTAATTGCTTTTCGATTGCTGAGGTTGCAAACGATTCGTGCTGTATGCGTTTTTCCTGTAAAATCGACGCTGCTTTCCGGCCAATTCCGTTGTCGTAAATCTCGCAAATCAGCGTATTGTCTAATCCTGAAAAAGAAATTTCTAGTTTTTTACTGCCTTTTTTATGC
>CALRVY020000177.1:0-5657 GCA_943371725.1 Pseudanabaena sp. UWO311
AGTGAATGGTTTAATTCCCATTGCTTGCTGATCCGAAGCTAAAAAACCAATAACTAAACTTCCTAGAATTAACAAAACACTTCCGTTTGTAAACGAGTGTTTAACCAAAGACATTAAGCCCGTTTCTGATTTCTCTTCATTCTTAGAAAAAAGCCGAATCAAAACAACACCAATGATGATTGCTGGCGCTTCCATAAGTGCCATAACAGCAACCATATAGCCTGAAAATCCTTTGCTTTGTAATTCTAAAAATGTAGTTGCAGTTACAAAAGTCACTGCTGAAACAGAACCATACGCTGCTGCAATTGCACCGGAATCGTAATTATTGAATTTTTTCTTTAAAATAAAAAAACAATAAATTGGTATAAGTGAGGCAATAACAATTCCGAAAACAACTGCCCAGATGATTTCTAAAGTAAAATGACTATGTGCTAACTCCTGTCCGCCTTTAAAACCAATAGAAAAAAGAAGGTATAAACTAATGAACTTTGAAGAATTATTTGGAATGGCGAGATCGCTTTTCACTTTTACAGCGATGATACCGAGCAAAAAGAAAAGCAATGCCGGATTTTTCAGGTTTTCTATGAGTAAATCTAAGTTCATAATTTTACAGCAGCGCGTTTTAGTCGGTCGTTTATAGTTTGTCCAAGTCCGTCATTACTCGGTTTTTCAACCACGATGTAATCGTAATTTTTGCTATCGTATTGATGAAATAATCGGTACAAATGTGTTGCCAGCACATCTAAATTATTGTTTTGATAAATAAATACTTCTGTTGCAAAATCAACTGCACTCGAATCGGTACCGATATATCCCACGGTACTTCCTTTCAAATCTTGTAAAACGAGTTGCGGCGTTTCTGTAACAATTAAATGCGCTTTTGGCGCATAATGTTTTTTATGCATTCCCGGAACAATTGTTTGCATCGGAATATTTTGCAGTACTTCGCGATTTAGCGCTTTCGCAATTTGTTCTACAGTTATTGCTCCGTAACGCAACACAACCGGATTTCCGTCTTGAAATGCAACTATAGTCGATTCTAGTCCGTTTTCACACGAGCCGCCGTCCAAAATATTAAGATGTTCATTATCAAATTGCTTTTGAACATCTAATGCCGTTGTTGTACTGGTTTGCATGTATTTATTGGCACTTGGCGCAACTAAACCGTTTGGAAAATGGCTAAGTAACTGTTGCGTAATGGAATGTGCCGGAACTCGAATGGCAACCGTATTTTGATTGGCCGTAATTAGATCGGAGATGTAACTTTTTTTGGGAAGTACTAGTGTTAGCGCACCGGGCCAAAAGTGATCGGCTAATTTCTGTGCTGCTTCCGGAATTTCGGTAACATGGGCAAATGCTGCCTTTTTTGAAGCAAAATGTAAGATTAACGGATTCGACTGCGGCCGTTGCTTCAATACAAAAATTTGTTGCACCGCTTCAATTTGAGTACTATCAGCTGCTAATCCGTACACTGTTTCTGTCGGAATAGCAACAACTGCCCCATTATTTAGCAGATTAACAGCGAAATTTATATCAGAGGTGATCATGTTACGGATTACAATAGTTACAATACATAGCCGACTCGTAAATCTTTGAATCAGGACGCGGCATTTCCTTTTCAAAACTACAAACTTCGCAGCTGTAAATCAGTGTTTTTACGCTCGATGTTGGTTGGTGGCAAAGTTCGCACGGCAAGCCCGACTTAACTTTCACAAAATCAAATCCCGGTGCTTTACAATTCGGACACAAGGATTTCACTTTTCGAATTAATTTCAAGGCTGTTTCCGCAATAGCTTTTCGGCGCAACGGATTGTTCATCGCACGCATGTCGGTTTCTACATAAAAAGAAGCGGCTTGCTTTAGTATTTCATTTACTTTCTCAATTATAACAGCTTCGCTTTCTAAATCCTTTACAATTAAAGAAGGGTTATCCTCGCGATCTTTTAAAATCACTTTTGCTTCTGGGAATCCTACTTTATGTAAAAACGTTTTCAAATCACTGCTATTACTAAACGATTCGCCAGCAAAGTTGGTGTCCGTTGTCAGGTGTTTTACGACAAATTCCCTATTGTGTTTAAAATCAGCTAGTAATAAGTATTCTTCGTTTGCATGTGCGAAGAAAATCTCTGGATGCGGACCGAATGATCCTTCGCTAGCTAAAACTAAATCGTGATTAAACAGCGCGGCAGCTTCTTTCGCTTTTTGTCTAGCTGTTTCCAATGCGGTACCTTTTCGAAGTTTCTCACCAGAGAAAGTTCCCAATAAATCGGTATCAAAATTAGATGTTGCACTAACTTCAACACGCAATTCCTTTTCAAATAAATCTCGAACAATGTGCTCTTTTTCATGCTTGGTAGCAAAGAGTATTTTACGCCCGGCAAATGAATAGGAATGATCTTGCTCCATCAATGCAGTTCAATTACGATGTTTGATTTGATAGTAAAATTGAGAGATTGCTCTTTGGCTTGTTTGACCAATTCGCGTACCGACTCGGTTGCGGCAACAAGTTCGGCAACGCGTTGTCGTCCCGCTTCATTATCTTGATTACCTCGAATTTGTGAACTAAAATTCTCTAGTGCATGAAACTTAATTTTGCTATCTAGCAATTTCAAAAGCACGTTCTCTGCCTCCTCCGGCGTAAAGTTTCCGTCGATTAGTTTAATGGAAGTCATTGGTATTGATAAATTCACAATTAAAGATTTAAGATTTAAAACACAACGAACGCAAGCAGAGCACTAAACTACGATTTTACTGTCCTATAACTCAAAATTGGATCAACAAAATTATAAACAAATCCAAAATGAGTTACAACTAAATCAAAATGAGTTTTGCGTTCTGATTTGCGTTCGAAATGTTCTTAAAATAGGAGAATTAACTACTGACCTTGACCCAATGAAAACGCCGCTTTACCGTCGAATTCGTATAAGTTTTCAGTTTTGATTACGTCTAAACCATGAGCCTCAGCGTTTGAAAGCAATTTGATAATGTCTTGCTTGCTTAGTTCTCCGTTAGCCGACTTAAATCTGCAACGCCAGTGGTCTGTACAAAATGTTTCTGAGAACCCTTCTGGCCAAACTTTAATACCACGATTAGTAATCATAGAAAGAGCTACACCATCAAATCCGATTTTTGAAGCGGCTGCTCCCAGTTCATCCGGATTTAATCCTTGGTAGTGTAAAAACACGTCTACACCAACTAACTTCTTTGATTTAGGTGCTTTTCGCACGTATTTAGGAAGATTCAAAGTTGCGTCTGTTTTGTACGATACCGCTTTTAACTTCGAAGGTTTGTGACCTAAGTTCGCGATAATAGCCTCTGCAAATTCTTTAGTTCCTACTTTCTCTTTGCTGGTTCCCTCTTTGAAAATATCGTACGTGTGAATTCCGTCTTCGATTGTTTTTAACCAAGCGTTTTGAACTTTCTCTGCTACATCGGTCATGCCCATGTGCGTTAACATCATCACAGCTCCTTGCAATAAACCAGATGGATTTGCCAAATTTTGACCCGCACGACGTGGTGCAGAACCGTGAATAGCTTCAAACATCGCACACTCTTCACCAATGTTTGCAGATCCTGCTAAACCAACAGATCCTGCTATTTGTGCAGCAATATCAGAAAGAACATCGCCATACAAGTTTAAGGTAACAATTACGTCGAAAACTTCTGGTGTATCCGACATTTTCGCAGCTCCGATATCGATAATCCAGTGTTCGTTTTCAATTTCTGGATACTCAGCAGCAATTTCATCAAAAACTTGGTGAAACAAACCGTCGGCTTGCTTCATGATGTTGTCTTTTGTGAAACAAGTTACTTTTTTTCTGCCGTAAGCACGCGCATATTCAAAAGCATAACGAACAATTTTCTCACAACCTGGACGCGAAATAATCTTCAAACACTGAACAACTTCATCAGTTTGTTGGTGTTCGATACCCGCGTATAAATCTTCTTCATTTTCTCTCACAATTACAATATCCATTTCCGGGTGCTTTGTAGCTACAAAGGGATGCAATGAAGTACAAGGACGAACGTTGCTGTACAAGCCCAAAAACTTACGGGTTGTTACGTTCAAACTCTTGTAACCACCACCTTGCGGAGTGGTAATTGGTGCTTTCAAAAATACTTTGTTGCGGCGGATGATATCCCAAGATTCCGCAGCAATTCCAGATGTATTGCCCGATAGGTAAACCTTCTCACCTACCTCAATTTCATCGTATTCTAATTCGGCGCCAGCTGCTCTAATAATAGATAAGGTAGCGTCCATAATTTCCGGACCAATTCCGTCTCCTTTTGCAATTGTGATTCTTTTCATATTCGTGGTGGTTTTTAAATGTCAACAAAGATGTGTGTAATATATCATATATTTTTATTTATATTTGATATGCTTGTCATTAAAATAATTTATGAATTATACCATTCATCAATTGCACGTTTTCTTACGTGTAACGCAAACCGGAAGTATTACCAAAGCCGCTGAATTGCTGAATCTTAGTCAACCTGCCGTTTCCATACAATTAAAGAACTTGCAAGATCAATTTGATATTCCGTTGACCGAAATTGTAGGTCGAAAGCTTTACGTAACCGAATTCGGACATGAAATTGCTACTGCTGCCGAAACCATTCTCAATCAGGTACATGCCATTAATTTTAAAACGATGGCGCATAAAGGTCAGCTTAGCGGTCGATTGAAACTCTCGGCTGTTTCCACAGGAAAATACATCATTCCATTTTATTTACAGTCGTTTTTAAAAGAGCATCCCGGCGTGGAGTTGTCGCTCGATGTTACCAACCGATTTAAAGTACTGGAAAGTTTAGAGCGCAATGAAATCGATTTTGCCTTGGTTTCCATTATCCCAGATCAATTCAAAGTAAATAGTATTAGTTTGATTAGGAACAAGTTGTATTTAATGAAGAATCCAAAGTATTTTGAGGTCACCACTTGCCATTCTGTGCACGAACTCAAGCAACTTCCTATAATTTTCCGCGAAAAAGGCTCCGGCACACGTGTGTTGATGGAACGCTTTTTTTCGCAAAACAACTTAAATGTGGTTAATAAAATTGAGTTAACGAGCAACGAAGCGGTTAAACAAGCCGTTATCGCCGGGCTGGGCGTATCTATTTTACCCATGATTGGTGTAAAAAACGAGATTATTGTTGGCGATTTAAAAATCATAGATGTTCCAAAACTTCCGTTAGAAACCGATTGGAATTTAATTTGGCTGCAACAAAAAAGCTTGTCACCCGTAGCCGAGGCATTCCGCAATTTTGTAACTCATGAACGAAACCGGATTTTCGAGGAGCAATTCAGTTGGTCTTTATAAGATGATTCTTATCATTTGGGCACATCCTGCCGCGTAATACTTGTGGAAATTTGGTTAGCGGCAGGTCGGGCATTCCACTGCAAGGCGCGCCACCAAAAAACGTTTCAGCCAAGTGTTTCAGCGGCTTCCGTTGGTCGCCACTTCCACACAGGCTTCAAGCCTTTTTGGTTGTCACGGCTTTCCGTTTCATTCCCTTGTGCAGACAATCGTTACCAACGTACGCAACTAGTTAACGTAACAGCTCGGAACGCTGAAATTCGAAACGTGAAAAATAGCTTTTATTCGTTTTTCACTTTTTTTATTGCACTTTTTAAAAATAGGCGGTTTTTCCGTAATACC
>CALRVY020000178.1:0-5603 GCA_943371725.1 Pseudanabaena sp. UWO311
AAAACTGCAACGGTACCGCCATCGATTAGATGGCAATACCTATTCTTTACCGTTTACCGGAACAGCAAAGAAATTAAGGATTTTAAGACACGCTAATGAGGAGTTTATTCATTTCTACTACGCTGTCGCGAAAAATATTGACGGACAAACCGTTGAAGGTTGGATGGAACTTGCTCCGTCAAAAGAATGGTCGCAACTAACCGGCAATTTTCTAATGGGCTTAGTTGCTACAGATGGCAGTGCAACTTTTGATAATGCTTTTGCAGAAAACAAACCTTTAAACGACATTGACGATTCAAACACCGGTTTTGCAGCCACATGGCGCGAAATGAACTGGAGTGGTTATTCCGGCAATGCTTTAGTCGTTACTTTTGATTCTTCCGACGCTCCATTAACTGCTGGTACACGTAAATTCGTTTTTTGGGAACCTTTTAATAACGTTCCTGCTTGGTATTTGGATGATAGCTTGATGTACACCTATCAATTTGTTGAAACTTGGGATGGTCCCGACACAACGGATGGCGCCCATGAACCAATGTCTGATCGATTACTGCGGTTTTCCGAGGTTAACCTAGAGTACGATGGTGCCGACTATAAAATCGTACACTGGAGGTATGTACTGCACGATCCCGACTATTTATGGCCGGATTTTGGACTAGGTTCGGAAAAACCTGTTGTAGACGAATACTACAAGATTTATCCTGACGGCAGAATTCTAAGAAAAATAAGATACAAAGCCAAATTAGACACCTCTTTTAGAAATTGGCATGAACTCTCAGAGCTAATCTTGATTTCAGGAAATGTTACAGATCCAGGCGAACATTTATCAAATCCTTCTCTATCAATCTGGCCTATTAAGGGTAACCTCAGCAGTTTTAATCCAACCGGAAATACTGATGCCAACGACTTTGAGCAAAGCAATAACGACGCAACTATTTTGGCTGTACACCTTACAAATCATCCAGATATTGTTAATGTGTTTAATGATAATTCTGCTTCCCATGAAACGTATACAGGCGACAGAATCCAAATTCAAAAAACATGGCACGATAGAGGATTTCATATGTCGCATTGGCCAATAAATAAAGAACCATATACCACCTCCGACAACAATTACTTCTTATCGCAAACCACTTGGAAAGAACAAATTAAACATGCTTCGCTCGCCGGAATACAAGCCCCTGACAATATTTATTGGGTAAATAACTTCAATGTCAACGCAGCAGACGGTCGTGAGTACAGAGAATGGATTTCGTACATGGCATTAAGTAACGATCTTAACCAAACGAAAGCAGACGTTGAAGCGTGGCTCGGCGCTCCTTGGGATTTAGAAAGCACAACTCCGCTTAATAATTTAGCGCTTAACAAACCCGTAATTACTTCATCGAACAGAAGCGGCAATATCGGAGAAAATGGAGTAGACGGTGAAGACGGCACCCGCTGGGAATCGCAGTTTACCGATACCGAATGGATATATGTAGACTTAGGTACAAATTACAACATCGACACAGTAGTTATTAATTGGGAAGCTGCTTTCTCGAGTGCTTATCGAATAGAAACCTCAAATGATGCAATGAATTGGGTAACCGTATATACCGATAATTCGGCAGACGGAGGTTTAGATGTTATAGATTTAAATCCAAGTATTGTCAATGGAAGATATGTACGGATTTTTGGTACCGATCGAGCTACAGATTTCGGACATTCTATCTTCGAAATAAAAGTCTATAGCCAACAAGTATTGAATAATCAAGACATTAATTTGGTATCAAACATAAAAGTTTACCCGAATCCCGTTTCTAATAATGAGTTAACTATTTCGTTGAACAATCCATTATCTACAATGTATGATGTACAAATAATAACTCTCGATGGGAAAACAGTATTTTGTAATAAGTTGGAGCTAAACTCCGGGCAAAACCAATTGAAGTTAAACGTGTCAGATTTAGAGAACGGATTGTATATCATTAAAGTGAACAATAAAACAGAGAAATATTCCAAAAAGGTTCTTATCTCTCGCTAACAACCTCATAATCAATGACCTGACGGCGATTTTTAATCAAACTCCGATTTAAAAAAAGTGTATTTTCATTTTTTCTTTGGGGCACAGTTAAGCAATTAATTGTGCCTTTTTTCATTGCCAAGATCAGCTTTAAATTTATCGTATGCACCAATCTTTAGAATCTGATTTTCAAAATCAACCTTAATTTTCGCCTTGTTTTTTACCTTCGCTCGATAATTGTAAATGGTATTAACCGAGTACCGAAGCAGTTGGGCAATTCGCGCGCTATCATTAATTCCTAACCTAATTACCGCCAAAATTCTTAATTCTGTGTTTAGTATTTCGTTGTTTTTCAATTCTATACGTTCCTCATCTAACAACAAATCATTCAAATCATCAACAAATGTTGGGTATAAACTTAGAAAAGTAGTATCAAATGTTTTATAAAATAGCTCCACTTCTTTTTCAATGGCATTTGAAGTCTTTGTCATTTCAAAAAGCTGGATGTATTTTTTAGTTCTTAGCATGTTATTCACCGTTAATCGGTATTTATCCAATTTATCAATAAAATCGGAACATATTTTCATGAAACTCCCTATGTATAATTCTTTGATGGTATTTGCTTCAGATAAACCATAGTAAGAAAGTTTCAACTCCTCCATAGTGTTTGCCAATGAAATATTGAGTTCCCTATATTGTCCGTTAATCTTATGTAATTCATTTTTAGCAATTTGCAGTGTTTTTTTCTGCTTGTGAACAAAATAAAGTAGTGCTAATAAAATGAAGGAAAGTAAGCTTACAACAATGGTAAATATCAATAAAGCTCTATTCTTTCTATCGGACTCTTTTTGATGAGATTCCATAATCAATGAAAAAGAGTTCGCAATTTCTATAAATCGCAATTTTGAGTTATAAAAAGTTGCATCCTCAAACGAGTATTTAATGTAGCGATAAGCTGTTTCAATATCACCTTTTTCATAAATCCGAAATGCAAGCTTAGCTAAAGACGCATTATCTTTTCTAGAATCCATAATGTCTGAAATGGCTGAAAGTGCTAGATACTTTTTCTCCATTTCACGATTGTTCATTTGCTCATAAATCATCGACCGTTGAAAAGTAATATAAGAATACTCTTTGGAGGCAATCGTAACTTTAGATAATCGTAGTGAGTTAATTTTCAGGCAATCGTCAAACCTGCCTTGATCTAATAATTCCCATTCCTGAAGATATAAATACTCGTCTTCGTCTCCACTAATCAAAGGTTTTATCGAATCCGTGTATCTTTTATAAAGCTTAAAATATTCTTTTTTATAATCGTGTTCAAGTGAAAAATAATCCAAATCGGAGTAAATCTTCCGATAACAATTGTAATATTCCTTAAGCTGTGGTATCGATAACTCTTCTTTTCTAATCGTTCCTAAAATATCTTGTGCTTCCTTGTAAGTTCCCGACGAAGCGAGTAATAATGCTAAATCGAGGTTGCTCTTATTTATCCATTGTACATTGTTAAGACGTTTAGCTATCTGTGTATTTCTATTTAGGTACGTTATGGTAGAATCAAAAGAGTACGACCAATATTCTTCAATCAGTTTATTGTTGATTTGGTATTTCTCGGTATCCGAAACACTGCTTTTTTTGTAAGCTAACAACGACTTAAGCCCATTAATTCGCTTTTCTTTTTCACCATCAAATCGTTTCTTTTCCGCCATCACTCGATCCAACTCATTAATTATAGAATCAGTTACCGTTTGTGCAACAAGGAAATTACTCAACAAGAAAAATACAATAAAATACTTCAAATCTAAGCTCCGGTTTATCAATAGAATCATAAACTAAAGATACTATTTTTTATTAATCGATTTCGTCTTCAACCCAACATTCAGATAAAAAAGACGTGTAAAGTTGCGTCTGTTTCCTCACCGATTTTTGCTTTTCTAAAACGCATTTGCGCTTTTATACACAATTTCAAAATCAAAATTTTCTAGTCTCCGAAAAATCAAAAAATTCGCGTTAAAACCAACCACTTTATCTTCGTAAAGCATCCACAATTTTAGGGCTAATTTCACACCGTATCTTTTTATAAATTGCTATAATTCAATATTTTAATATAGTTTAGGCTTTTCATCAATCCACTTTTTTTCTACTAAAACATACGAGAGGCTCCAAATTACAATTCCTTTAACGCGTGCTACAAAAAGTGTGTAAGCACTATTCTCTTTTTTTAATTAATTAATCTCACATCATTATGAAAAAACTTTACATCTTAGTTGCGGCATTGGTATCAACCGTTACTTATGCCCAACCTAATTTAATTGCCAATGGAACATTTGAAAACAGTGGTTCAGGTTGGTCAACTTTCATTGCTAAATCCGACAGTGCCGGAACCGTTTCTATCTCAGGCGGAAACGCAACAATTACAAGTGCTAACTCGGTTAACTGGGACAATTTTGGGATTTATCAAGCCGTAACACTAAATCCGGGAACTTACGTCATCGATTTCGACCTTAGTTTTAACGGTATCGACGATTCTTGGGGAGAGTTACTGTTGGGAGATATCGAACCTGAAAACGGAAAAGACTATAAAGTTGGGGCAACAGGTTCTGATGAAATAGCAGCTTTGTCCTGGATTGAAGAAATATACAATACATGGGATTGCAGTAACGGATCTCAAAATAATCCGGATATTACAAGTACCGGAGAAAATAACGACGGAAGCGTACAAAGTGCCTCATCTTATGTGGATCAAGCTGCTCACGCCGGCGGTAGCTGCGATACAAATGCTACTGAGGGTTCCCTTAATTTCGAGATAACTACCGCCGGTACGTATTACATCGTTTTTAAAACTGGAAATTGGGAAGGTTCATTAGGTAGCGCCGGCGTTGTTATTGATAACGTGACTTTGTACGACACTGCAACCTTAGGCGTTTCTAGTCCCGAAGTTGAACGCTTTTCAATATTTCCAAATCCAGCCGCTAATACATGGTCTGTAGCATCTTCGAACCAAAAAATGGAGTCCATCGAAGTTTTCGACTTGCTTGGAAAAAAAGTAATTAATGTAACGCCAAACGCAACTGCCACAAATATCGACGCTTCAGGTTTAAAAACAGGTGTTTATTTAATGAATATCGTTACAAACTTAGGCGTCACAACTAAAAAAGTAGTTAAGCAGTAAGGTTATGTATTGAACGTGATTGCGAGATAAAAATCGATCTTTGAAAATAAGAGAAAAGTTCATTTTTAAGCGATCAATTTTTTTAGAAAACTTTACGTTACGAACCGAATGTTCTCCCTTAATTTCTGTATCAAATAGGTTTTAACAGAAGTTTTCAAATTGAGTTAGTTTTATTTGGGCGCGCCGGCGAAACTATTCGTCGCTGCGCCCTATTTTTTTTCAGCCGTCACGTGTTTCGCTATATCTTTTTGGCATCACAATGGTGGAAAATCGTAACGCCAAAAAGATTCTGTGTTGAATTACAAGTAAAATCCTAATTTTTTATTTTTGTATTCTAAGACGGTCCTTGAACTAGTCTCTATAGCGTGCTTAAACCATTTGTGTTTGCACGCTATTTTTTGTTTGATGGGCTTTATCATAGACCGATTC
>CALRVY020000179.1:0-5582 GCA_943371725.1 Pseudanabaena sp. UWO311
GGCTTTGATGTTGCTAAATTACTAATCTGATTATTTTACGATTACGGTTTTTCCGTAAATTTTACTTTCAATAAAAAAAATCGTTAAATATTTTTAAGAAAGCTTTAACAGCATAATCAATGGCGCTGACGAACTTTGCCAAAAACCGAAATTTTGGATAAGAGTTTAGTTAAACGCATACTGATTGCCCGACCAAATCACCGATTAGGAAATATGTTATTGGTAACTCCGCTAGTACAAGAATTACAGCGCGACTTTCCGAACGCTAAAATTGACGTATTCGCAAAGGGAAAATTGGTTGATGTTATTTTCGAAAATTACGACAATTACCATTCCTCTATTCAATTAAGTCGGAAACCTGCGAAAGATATCTTGGGCTATTTAAAAGCTTGGATTTTCGTTTTAACGAAGAAGTACGATTTGGTAGTTAACGTTGATGCGGGATCGAAATCGGGTGGAATTGCAGCCAAATATTCGAGAAGTACGTGCCGAGTTATTGGTATTAAGGAGCGTCCTTCAATTGAAAAGTTTGCCGATTTTATGCATTTAGCGAAATATCCGGTGTACGCGTATTGGTCGGCATTTGGAATACAAACTCGCACTATAGCTCCACTGCGACTAAAGCTTTCAGAAACCGAGAAAAGTCGCGGTTTGGAAATTTACCGTCAGTTACAAGAAAATGGTAAACCTATCATCTTTTTATTCACGTATGCTACGAGCACAAAGATATACGACGGTTCGTGGTGGCGACCGTTTTACGACGCATTACATCACGAATTTGGTGCAAATTACACCTTTGTAGAAGTACTTCCAGTAGAAAACATTTCGCAGTTTAATCACGAACTGAAGCATTATTACAGCAAAGATGTACGTGAAATAGCCGCAGTTCTCGCAAATGCGAAGCTTTTTATTGGCGCTGATAGCGGAATGATGCACTTAGCAGTTGCTTCGGGTGTAGACACCTTGGGGCTATTCAAAGTCACCCAGCCACAAAAATACGAACCGTATGGTGGAAAATCGGGATACATCGATACTACTAAATCAACATTTTCCGAAATGATGGCACAAGTGGCGGATGTATTAAACCGCTAAGAAATCTTAAACTTGATGGCTTACTGCATCGAGTTTATTATATCGTATTTTGTTACAATGTGATATTTTTCGTTTTCTAAAGCAACCAAAACGGCTTGATTTTCTTTGGTAATCAATCGACTTACATCTTCTACCGAAGTATTAGCTGCGACAATTGGATACGGCGGCAACATGACGTCTTTTATTGGTTTATCCGCCAGATTCTTATCCGCCAGATAGTTCTGAAATAGCGTAGTTTCATCAATTGAACCTACAAACCCGGAAGTGTCGGTCACAGGAATTTGAGAAATCTTGAATTTACGCATACGCTCAAGAGCATGAGAAACTAACTCTTCTGTTTTCGCCGTAATTAAAGGCTTATCGACATGGCTCTTGATTAAATCTTTAGCGGAAGTTATATTTTCTTCGAGAAATCCGCGTTCACGCATCCAATCGTCGTTGAACATTTTTCCTACATAACGACTACCCGAATCGTGAAATAAAACAACAACAACATCTTCGGGTTTGAAGTGTTCTTTTAATTGCAAAACTCCTTTAATTGCTGAACCAGCAGAATTTCCAACAAAAATCCCTTCTTCAAGTGCAAGTCGACGCTGGTAAACTGCGGCATCTTTATCTGTAACTTTTGTAAAGCCGTCGATCAAGGAAAAATCAACGTTTTTAGGCAAGATATCTTCACCGATTCCTTCAGTAATGTAAGAATAAATCTCGTTTTCGTCAAAAATTCCCGTTTCATGATATTTCTTAAACACTGATCCGTACGTATCTATTCCCCAAATTTTAACGTTTGGATTTTTCTCTTTCAAATACTTAGCCACTCCAGAGATGGTTCCACCGGTACCTACTCCAACTACAAAATGCGTTACTTTACCTTCGGTTTGTTCCCAAATTTCGGGACCCGTTTGTTCGTAGTGCGCTATGGCATTTGACGGATTGTCGTATTGATTAACGTACCATGAATTAGGCGTTTCTTCACCCAAGCGCTTTGACACTGAATAATACGAACGCGGATCGGTTGGTTCAACATCTGTAGGGCAAACCACTACTTTAGCTCCAACGGCACGAAGGATATCCATCTTTTCTTTAGATTGCTTATCGGTGATTACACAAATAAGCTTGTAGCCTTTAACAATTGCTGCTAATGCCAATCCCATCCCCGTGTTTCCAGAAGTGCCTTCAATAATGGTTCCGCCTGGTTTCAATCTACCGTCGGCTTCAGCATCTTCAACCATTTTCAAAGCCATTCTATCTTTTACAGAATTGCCCGGATTAAACGTTTCGACTTTCGCTAAAACAAGCGCGTCGATTTCTTTAGTTAACTTATTAATTTTAACAAGTGGCGTATTGCCAATTGTTCCTAAAATATTTTCTGCGTATTTCATATCGTTTTATTGAAAAAAATTCCAAACTAAGCCAAATCGAATAGTAAAATCTCTGTACGGATAATCTGGAGCGCTGTAAAAATTATATCCTGTCATTGCTGAGTTAAAATGCTCGGCTTTTAAATAAATTCTTGTTTGTTTAATCTTTGCATTTACAAAGAAATCAAGAAGGGGGAAATTACCAATTTTTCTTTCGTTTTGCACGTAAAAACTTCCTAAAACTGGGTTATAATTGTTTGCAAAATAGGAAGTGAAATAATTCGCGGTAACGCCAACTTGAAAAAACAAGGCTTTCTTAAAAACCGTATCCGAGAAATAGAATGAATTTCTCATAACTAAATCGGGTACATTTAGAATGTCATCTTGCTGTGTTACTTGTTGAAATAGCAAGGTATTATCGAGTGCAAATTTCCCGAATGTAAATTCTCTAGAAACTTTCACTGCCAAATGGGAAATCAGTGGCGCGTACTGCTTTGGTGTTGTAATAAGTACACCGTCTTGACCGTCGTTACTAAAATACAAAAAGTCGTTTATCAGGTTGTATTGAAGAGAAGCAACGACCCAAGGCGTATCAGCTGCAAACGACAATCTATTTATTTTTTGATTGACAAAATCGTTTGACCAATTGTAGGCAACGAAGCTACTTTGGAACAGATTGTATTGAAAATCTGGAATTTGTGATAAATTCTCTAAGCTAGCATTTACAGTAATTCTGTCGTTAGGCGTAAATGTTAGTGCTGCTTTTAGTTGCGAAACTTTCTCGGTAATTCCTTCAAAATAGTCGGCAGAAAATCTAATTTTTTCGCGATCTAGTGTGTAGTTACCTCCTATCAACCCTACTTCTAGGCCACGCGAAGAAGGAATTAAATCATTGTCGTTTACAATTACACTTCTGTAGAAGTAGTTGTAATTTTGAAAAGCAGTATAGGGCTGAATGCGACCTATTTTATCGTTCCCAAACCTTACGCCAACTTGATTGCGCATGGTGTTGTAGCGCACTTTATCGCGAACATTTGAAGGAACATAAGAACTTCCGAATCTTTCGTTTATTGTAAGCTGCGAATATTCTTGAAACTTATGTTCGTATAAAAACTCGTGTGTGATTTGAAGATTTGTTTTATCGGATTTCCCGGCAAGAATTAAATGATGATTCAAGTAGTATCGATTCCCGCGCAGCATTGTTTGGGCGTCATTCAAAAAAACATCAAGTCGGATTCGATCAGTAAAGGCGGCATCGCCCGATTCAAAATCAGCAATATTTTGAATACCGCCATTTTCTTGATTCAGTAAATCTTGCGCCGTTATATGGGCACGAAGGCTATATCGACCGTTCTTAGTCACGTAAGAAGAGGTAAAGCGAAAATTACCACTGCTCGACAACTGATTAACGTATGCACCTTGGGAACGAACGCCTTTGTAGGCTATCGAAAAATTTAGACGCTTACTCGTATTTAACGTAAGAAAAGCATCCAAACTGTGTCCTTGCTCCATAACCGTTTTGTAGTAGAGTTCGGTTAAAGGTGTTGCAACAGAGTAGTAGTTGATATCTTCGGCTTCTTTATAAAAAAAATGTTTTCCGGCAAAACCCATCAAGGGGAGCGCATTTTGGCGCGTCAGACTAAAATCGAGTGTATTGTATGTTTGTCCTTCGTTCGCAAATTGTAACAGTCCAAAGTTGTCTTTTCTTAAATAATTATAGATGTAATCTTTACGAATCGTAAGAGTGGTGTCGATATAGGTTGTGTCATTTTTGGAGCTAATGACTTGATACATGGTAATATCGGCTTTATTCTTTTGAAGTGAGGTCGATTTTTCCGGCGCTGTTTGCTCGTTGGTTCCTGAGCCTGGGCCAAGTGGACCTAAGTTTTTTGTAGTTCGTTGCGCTTTCGCAGAAGCGAACGTAAACAGCGTTAACGCAATGACCAAAATACGTACTCTCATTTTAAAAAAACTGCGCGCAAAGATACGTTTATTCATTAAAGCAGTGGTAGTAATCGAATCAAATCTTGTGTATGGATCTATGGCGCTATTTAAGTTGCATTTTTATAAAACCGAACGCCGCGATAAAAAAGGTGGGATAAGGTAAATCTCTAAAACAAGAAAGACCGCCTTTCAGCGATCTTTCTTGATTAAGAATGTACAAACTAGTCTACAATAGTCATTTCGTCGACAATATGTTTTGCATTTGCGTATTTATCAATTAACCACAATACGTAACGAATGTCGACATTAATAGTTCTCTGGAGGTTTTTGTCAAAAATTACATCACCTGCCATAGCCTCAATATTTCCGTCGAAAGCCAAACCAATAAGTTCGCCTTTTCCATTTAAAACCGGACTTCCCGAGTTTCCGCCTGTAATATCATTATCTGTAAGGAAATTAACTGGCATAAAGCCTGATTTGTCTTGGTATCTTCCAAAGTCTTTTGATTTTGCAAAATCTAGCATTCGTTGCGGCAAGTCAAATTCAGGATCGTTCTTTTTGTACTTCTTGATCATTCCATCGAAAGTGGTAAAGTTGTTGATTTTGGCGTCGTTGCGTTTATCCGCAGGCAACGCTCTAACTTTTCCATAGGTTAATCGCAAAGTTGAATTTGCATCTGGATATTGAATTGGTGCTAATTTGGAAACGCGCAGACCTTCAACGAGATTACGGAAAGCAGCTCCGAAGTCATTTTGAGCTTTTGCCAATTCATCTGATCTTTTAGAATAGTGCGTTAAAAGCTCGTTTGAAAGTTGATTTAATGGATCATTTACAATTAATTGCTCATTTGGCACCTCTAAAAATGCAGCGATTCGTTCTTTAGAAGTAAGTATACTCAAATCGAAAGTAGCGTTTACAAAAGCAGAAAAATCATTATTGTTCTCCTTAGCTAATTTTTCAACAACTGGCGCAATTGGATAACCTACTGCTTTAGTTGCGTACAGTTTTAGCTGTGCGGCCATAATATCTTTTTCGGCAGGAATGTGTTGCTCCGCAAATAACCCTTCGGTTGCTTCCATGATTTGTGGTTTCATTTCCACACGCTTTTTAGCGTCAGCTTTGGCGTAATTTTCAAGCATTTTACCTAATCCGCGACCAATACTTCCGTACGAAGTGGTTCTAAAG
>CALRVY020000180.1:0-5565 GCA_943371725.1 Pseudanabaena sp. UWO311
GTAACGATTTTCGGGTGAGCGATAGAAGCGATATCCTTTTTGGCGGTACGGAATTTCCACTAACTATTTGCCAAAAAGATAAAGCGGATAGCGCGACGGCGGCTCGATGAAACGTTTGCGAAGCGCTACAAATGCGCCGCCGGCACCCCAAAAAAATGTAAAGTGCCGTAGTGAGGTTTATGTTGATACAGTAAAAAAGTAACGTGAAAAGACGCGTAACAGATCGTTTAGTTTTTTAAATCTGTGTACACGAGAATTCCTGACCTCGATGATTTTCCTGATTTTGAATCATTTACCTCTTCAGTAAACGATATAATCTTTATTGGAAACGGGAGCTTTAGTGGCGCGTGCACAGCTATATTAGCTTTAAGAATATGGTCGAAAGCATGCCAGTAATCTGTGCTGGATTTGGTAAACAAAACTACTGTTTTCGAATAGTATCGAAGCTTTTTTCTTTTTTTGTATTGCGAGTTCAAAACAACAATTAGCGTATCAATACCTGATTTTCCTTCGATAATCTGAAACGTTCGCTCGGTTTGATTTTTAGAATAGTGCTTTTTTAAATCCTCCAATTTAGTTTCGCGCTCATAAACACCTCGAAATTTGGCACTTTCTTGCAAATCAGCATCGTAATTTCTACTGAGATGATACGCTTTTCCGATGGAGTAATCGACAATTTGTAATGGAAATTGCCTTCCAAAAGAGAGCGCAAATGTGTTACTATTAAAGCGACTTACGTACATTTTATGCACATACTCAGCGGTATCGCTTTTTATTTTCACATCAACTGCGTCTTCAAACTGATAGCTTATTTCCGGTTGGGCAAAAATACTAGCGCTAAGCAGAAAAATAACAAGGTTAAGTTTTTTCATAATTCGAATTTATGAAAATTCTCGTTGAGTTACTCCGTACCGTGTTTTATTTTAAAAAATATTCTTGCAGTAAAATGATTTCTCTATTGCATACTTTGACACTAATTGGCAATGAAAATCTAGACCTGCGAAAACTTACAAATCAAAGTTCCATTTTAAAAAGCAAACCACTCTTTAAAGAGCTAATCTATCAAGTAAATTTTATGGTTTTGTTATAAATGTCTTCTCAATAAATGATTTACTTTCACCTAAAAATTAAGCTATGAACAACTTCGAATATTACAATCCTACCAACTATGTTTTTGGAAAAGGACAAATTGAAAAATTAGGTAGTTTACTGCCTGAAAATAAAAAAGTATTGCTTGCTTACGGTGGTGGAAGCATTTTTAAAAATGGTATTTACGATCAGGTTAAAGCACAATTATCAGGAAAAACAGTCATCGAGTTTGGTGGCATTGAACCCAATCCCAGATTCGAAACTTTGATGAAAGTCGTTGAGATCATTCGTGAAAACGAAATTGGTTTCATACTTGCTGTTGGCGGCGGTAGCGTTATCGATGGTGTGAAATTCATTTCCGGCGCTGTACACTTTGAAGGCGATCCGGTTGAAATTCTACGCAAGCGGATCCTCTTTACCGATAGCAGCAAAACAATTCCTTTCGGCACTGTACTAACCATACCTGCAACGGGAAGCGAAATGAATTCAGGTGCCGTTGTAACTATTGAAGCTACTCAAGAAAAACTCACTCTAGGTGGAAAAGCATTGTTTCCACAATTTTCCATTTGCGATCCAACGGTAATTCAAAGTCTGCCGAAACGTCAGCTGCAAAATGGTGTAGTCGATGCTTTTACGCACGTTATGGAACAATACCTCACCTACTCGCACGATGCGCTATTACAAGACCGTATTGCAGAAAGTATTTTACAAACCCTTATTGAAATTGGTCCGGAAGTAGTAGAAAATCCATCCGATTACAAATTAGCGTCTAATTTTATGTGGTGCGCTACTATGGCTTTAAATGGCTTGATTCAAAAAGGAGTTCCAAGCGATTGGGCCACTCACATGATCGGTCATGAACTTACAGCGCTATACGAAATCGATCATGCGCGAACACTTGCCATTATTGCACCAAACTTATACAAAGCGGTATTCGAAACCAAAAAAGATAAACTCACGCAATACGGCAAACGCATTTGGAATTTAACCGGAACCGACGACGAAATTGCCCGAGCTGCAATCGAAAAAACAAGTGCTTTCTTGAAATTGCTGGGAATGCCACTTCAACTTTCTGAAGTCGCCGAAAATTACGAAAAAACGGCAGATATAGTTGTGGAGCGTTTCGAAAGTCGCGGTTGGAAAGCGTTAGGCGAACGGCAGCAAATTACAATTGCTAAAGTGCGCGAAATTGTTGAGATGAGTTATTGATATCCTGAATCTGATTAAATAATTGACATCAGCCAGCGTGCTCTTTTAAATACAGCCGTATCGCAGTAGACTATTTATTTCTGTTACAAACGTTTAAGAAACAGACGACGCGTTTTTGCACGAGTTTCGCAGCAGGGAATGACGCGGAAATGCCGTGAAGCTAAAGCTGATTTTTGGTGTTGTGTAGCGTGCGACTAACAGAAGCGCCGCGAAGCAACTACCAAAAACAGCTGGAGCGAGCGCCATTGCAGCAAAATGCCCGACCCGCCGCAACCCGATTCCACTAAACGCGCGGCGGGTGCTGCCCCAATAATTCGAAATCGAACTATTAAATTTCATAGTGGCGATTGCCCGTTTTTAATTTAAGGTTATCTTTGCCTTTCGAATATTAAGAAACCGTACTGCTACTATGGAATACTTAGATTTTGAGTTACCTATAAAAGAACTCGAAGAGCAATTGGATAAATGCCAAATTATAGGTCAAGAATCGAATGTTGATGTATCAACAACCTGCAAACAAATCGAAAAAAAGCTGGAGGAAACCAAGCGAAAAATATATAAAAACCTTACTGCATGGCAACGTGTACAACTGTCGAGACACCCGAACAGACCGTACACAATGGATCACGTTAAAGCACTTTGTGGCGACTCGTGGTTAGAGCTTTTTGGCGACCGAAATTTCAAAGACGACAAAGCCATGATTGGTGGTTTGGGAAAAATCGGCGGACAATCGTTTATGATTATCGGACAGCAGAAAGGATACAACACCAAAACACGTCAGTACCGCAATTTTGGTATGGCGAACCCAGAAGGTTACCGAAAGGCTTTGCGTTTGATGAAAATGGCGGAGAAATTCGGTTTGCCGGTGGTTTCGTTTATCGATACACCAGGTGCCTATCCGGGTTTGGAAGCTGAAGAACGCGGACAAGGAGAAGCTATTGCGCGCAATATTTTTGAAATGATTCGTTTGAAAACACCGATCATTGCCGTAATTGTTGGCGAAGGTGCTTCGGGCGGTGCGTTGGGCATTGGCGTGGGCGACCGCGTGTTGATGATGGAAAACACTTGGTATTCGGTGATTTCACCTGAATCGTGCTCGTCGATTCTTTGGAAAAGCTGGGACTACAAAGAACAAGCTGCAGAGGCTTTGAAACTGACATCGACCGACATGAAAAAGCAGAAATTGGTCGACGACGTGATTCCAGAACCACTTGGTGGCGCACACTTCGATCGCGAAACCGCTTTCAAAACCGTGGAGCAATACATCCTTAAAAATTTCAAAGAACTTAAAGACTTATCAACAGCCGAGCTTGTTGCCCAGAGAATGGATAAATACAGCAAGATGGGCGAGTTTAAGGAATAAAATCGTATAAACTCAGTATTTTATCCGAAGCCTCACCGTTTCGGATTTTTTTTGCGTTATCAACAAAAAAAGCGGGTTATAAACAATTTCGCACTGATAACTCCGCGGGCAGAAACGCGCCGCAATACCTACTTTAGCACTATGGAAAACGTCAGAAATATAGCAACGGGATTTACCGAGAAATCTGCGGTAATCAATTTAGAGAAAGGAAAGCTTCCGCCACAAGCGGTGGAACTTGAAGAAGCCGTATTGGGCGCCATGATGATCGACAAAAAAGGTGTCGACGAAGTGATTGATATGTTGCAACCCGATGCGTTTTACCGGGATTCGCACCGACACATTTACGACGCTATTCGCGAGTTATTCACACAAACGCAACCCATCGACTTGTTAACAGTTTCCGCACAGCTTAAAAAGAACGGAACTTTAGAAGCGGCTGGTGGCGATTACTACTTGATTCAGCTTACGCAGAAAATATCGTCGTCGGCGCACATCGAATTTCACTCGCGGATTATTCTGCAAAAATTCATCCAACGATCGCTGATTCGCATTTCTTCAGAAATCATCGAAGATTGTTACGACGAAACGACCGACGTATTCGACTTACTAGATACCGCCGAATCGCAGTTGTACGAAGTAGCGCAAGGAAACACAAAAAAGAATTCGGAAACGGCGCAAATGCTCGTTCTACAAGCCAAACGCCGCATTCAGGAAATTGCCAACAAAGAAGGTTTGAGCGGCGTTCCTACCGGTTTCGAGAAATTGGATAAGGTTACTTCGGGCTGGCAACCGAGCGATTTGGTCATTATCGCAGCGCGTCCCGGTATGGGTAAAACGGCATTTATCCTATCGATGGCACGAAATATGGCCATTGATCACAAAGCGCCGGTAGCCATTTTCTCATTGGAGATGTCGTCTGTACAGTTAATTACCCGTTTAATTTCGTCGGAAACCGGACTTACGAGCGAGAAGTTGCGTACCGGAAAGTTGGAGCAGCACGAATGGGAACAGCTGAGCACCAAAGTGAAAGATTTGGAAAGCGCTCCGTTGTTTGTAGACGATACGCCCTCGCTTTCGGTATTCGATTTGCGGGCAAAAGCGCGTCGTTTGGCGTCGCAGCACGGCATTAAAATCATTATTATCGACTACTTGCAGCTGATGACGGCGGGCAGTAGAGACAGTAAAGGCAAAGGAATTGGCAACCGCGAGCAGGAAATTTCGACCATTTCGCGAAACTTGAAAGCTTTGGCTAAGGAATTGAACATTCCGGTTATTGCACTTTCGCAGTTGTCGCGTGCCGTTGAAGCGCGAACGGGGCACAAACGTCCGCTGTTGTCCGACCTTCGTGAATCGGGAGCCATCGAGCAAGATGCTGATATTGTATCGTTTATCTATCGACCTGAATATTATAAAATTCCGGATTGGGACGACGAAGACAACTCGCCTACGCAAAATACGGCCGAATTTATCATTGCAAAACACCGTAACGGATCGTTGGAGAACATTCGTTTGAAGTTTATTGGAAACTTAGGAAAGTTTGCGAATTTGGAAGAATACGGTTCCGGTTTCGACGATCTGCCTTCAAAAATGAACTCCGACAACTCACCGTTTTTCACCTCGAATTTACCGAGTCCGGATCAGGCCTTTGGCAGTGCGGCAAACAATCAAGACGACGATGATAATGGGATTGGTTTTTAACCTGAGATCGATTTAAAAATTGCGGTCAGAAAACAGATTAATAGGTGATTAATACCGATTGGGACTGTAAAATAGGCTAGAGAAAAAAGGTTGTTTTTGAGGCAGAACAATGCAAAAAAATGTTGCATAGCAGCGCTACGGAAGATTTTTTTAAAGCAGTTATGGCTTAAAAACATTTTTTTATTAGGCTGTTTTATAGATCCAAT
>CALRVY020000181.1:0-5560 GCA_943371725.1 Pseudanabaena sp. UWO311
CAAATGTAGGATTCAAGCAAAAACTAAAACTTCGCTTGGAGCAGAATCTGCCTTTTACAACGCCGTATTACATCAACGCACAGAAAACCGACGGGATGTTTTCCGTTGACAATCTGCTGGATCGCGGACTTCCAGAGAAAAATCCGCAGCTCGTTGTTAAAGTCAATGTAAGTATTGATAATCAGATTTTTGATCTTGAAACAGCTGTCGTTTACAAAACAACCGACGATGTTAAAGGTGAGATTTTTCAACCTTTACTGATTACACCTGAAATTGATGTAGCTTTTGCGCAAACTTCTTTACTTGTAAAAGCGGGAAAAAAGCAGCGTCTTGAACTTTACGTTACACCCAATGGTGCTGTTTCTGAAACGCGTGTGCAATTGCAAGCACCTGATAATTGGAAAGTTACACCTCAGTTTGTAAATCTTGTTGGACTAAAAGCGGGACAAAAGCAAATTGTTTCGTTTGAAATCGTACCCGAGAAATCGGTCGAACCGGTAACGTTAACGGTACTTTTGGGCGAAAACAAAGAAACTGCCTTGCATCGAACAGCGTTGGAATTCGACCACATTTACCACCAACAACTCATTGAACCGGCGCATTGCAAACTGATTGTTACCGATATCGATATTTCGGCAAAGAAAATCGGTTATATCGCTGGTGCGGGAGACGAAGTGGCAGAGTATCTCAAACAACTTGCTACGGAAGTGGTAATACTCGATCCGAAGAAGATTTCGAAAGAAACACTTGTCCCGTTTGACGCCATTATTACAGGAATTCGAGCGTATAATGTTAATAAAGAATTGGTTGGCATTCATCCGCTACTGATGGATTTTGTACAATCGGGCAAAACGCTGCTGGTGCAATACAATACTTTGGATGATTTGGTGTTAAAAGATTTTGCACCTTATCCGATTAGCATTGGTCGCGACCGTGTAACGGAAGAAGATGCAGTGGTAACGTTTATTGATCCCCAAGCAAAAGTGTTGAATCGACCTAACAAACTGACTCAAAGCGATTTTGCAAATTGGAAACAAGAACGCGGTTTGTATTTCCCTGCGAAGTGGGATGAGAAATACCAAACTATTTTGAGTATAGCAGATACGGGAGAAACGCACAAAACATCGGGCTTGTTAATTGCACCCTACGGCAAAGGTCATTACATTTACTGCGGAATAAGTTTTTTCCGACAATTACCAGAAGGCGTAGCCGGCGCTTACAAACTTTTGGCTAATTTACTTTCAGTTTCAAAGTAGCAAATTATGGAATGGAAAAAGAAATATACCTGGATGTTATTGGCGAATGTTTGCTACTTCGCTTTGTTTTATATGCTCATGGAATTGTATAAGTAATGCAGCAACTCGATTGGATTATACTCATCGTTACGCTTTTCTTCATTGTGGTTTATGGAGTGTGGAAAACGCGTGGCACAAAAAGTGTTGAAGACTACATTCTAGGTAACAACGAAACCCCTTGGTACACTGTGGGAGTTTCGGTTATGGCCACGCAAGCGAGCGCAATTACTTTTCTCTCCACACCCGGTCAAGCCTTTAACGACGGCATGGGATTCGTGCAATTTTATTTCGGATTGCCATTAGCAATGGTTATTATTTGCTACACCTTTATCCCACTCTATCACAGATTAAAGGTTTTTACTGCTTACGAATTTCTCGAAAAGCGATTCGATCATAAAACACGTTCGCTGGCGGCGATTCTATTCTTGGTGCAACGCGGATTGGGAACAGGAATCACCATTTACGCTCCTGCCATTATTCTCAGTACTATTTTAGGTTGGAATGTAACCCATTTAAACATCATCATCGGTGTTTTGGTGATTATTTACACAGTAACCGGCGGAACAAAAGCACTGAACGTAACACACAAACAGCAAATGTTCATCATCATTATCGGAATGTTTGTGGCGTTTTACTTGATCATCGACGGATTACCGAAAGACATCAGTTTTTCAAATGCACTTGAAATTGCTGGAGCGAATCATAAAATGGATATCATCGACTTTTCGGTAGATCCTAAAAATCGATACACATTTTGGAGCGGCGTTACCGGCGGCTTGTTCTTGATGTTGGCGTATTTTGGAACCGACCAATCGCAAGTAGGGCGTTATCTCAGCGGAAAATCGGTTCGCGAAAGCCAGATGGGTTTAATCATGAACGGATTTTTGAAAGTTCCGATGCAGTTTTTCATTCTGTTAACGGGCGTCATGGTTTTTGTTTTTTTCCAATTCAAAAACGTTCCGCTAAATTTCAATCCGCATAACAAAGAAGTCGTTGCTGCCAGTTCGTACCATAAAGAATACGAGGTTCTCGAACAAAAACTGAAGCAAGTAGAAGCCGATCGTTTGCAAGTTACGATTGATTACAACAATCAACTTAACAACGGCAACAGCAACTCGATTCTGCGAAAACAAATATTTTTACTAACCGAAAAAGAGAATGCCTTACGCGACTCGGCAAAGAGTTTGATTAAAAAAGCCGATGAAAAGGCCATTACCAACGATGCCGACTATATTTTTATCTACTTCGTTTTAAACTATTTACCTATTGGTTTCATTGGTCTATTGATGGCGGTAATTTTGTGCGCCGCTATGTCTTCAACGGCATCTGGTTTAAGCGCATTAGCATCAACAACGGTCATCGACATTTACAAACGCAATCTAAGTGGTCCGAAATCTGAAAAACATTATGTTGCTATGAGTCGATTTTTCACCTTATTGTGGGGAATCTTTTCCATTGCAATTGCTTGTATTGGCAACTTATTTGAAAACTTAATCCAGTTAGTAAACATTATCGGCTCCATATTTTACGGAACTGTTCTCGGCATATTTTTAGTTGGTTTTTACATCAAATTTGTAAAAGCACAAGCGGTTTTTATCGCAGCTGTTATTTCACAATGCACCATTTTTGTTATTTATTACTACACGATTCATATCTATCCGAGCGGTAAAGAACTACTGGGCTATTTGTGGTTGAACTTCATCGGAGCAGCCTTAACAATCTTACTTTCGTCAGCTTGGCAGTTTTTTAAAAGACCAGAAACAGAACCCGTTTTGCAAAACTAATGTTCTGAAATAGTTACAGATTTTATCGGCTTAAAAAATTTATCTTTTGTAGGATTTTTTTAAAAGATTTGACTTACATTGGCACAAAAAAGTTGCAAATGCCTGTACATATAGCTGTAATTGGTAAAAACCAAGAAATAAAAGCTGTGTTAATGCGCTTAATCAATCAGAATAAGGCGTTCATTGGCTCCGCAGCCGACTCGCTAGAAGAGTTAGAAGCAAGTGGCAAAATCAATGAAGTAAATTTGCTACTGCTTTCCGCCGGACTTTCCGACGAAGAGGAAGCGGACATCAAACGTAAAATTGCTGCAAATTATCCTAAAGTTAAAGTCGTGCCTCATTACGGCGGCGGGAGCGGTTTACTCATGAACGAAATTAGCGAAGTGCTTAAATAGCTATGAAAAAAGCGCTTTCTGAATCGAATCAATTCGCTGAAATCGATACATTTTTGCAGCGGTGTATGCCCTTTACGGAAGAGGAACTCGATATCTTTCACTCCTATCTCACTTTTCAAAAATTTAAGAAGAAATCGATGCTCCTCCAACAAGGCGAAGTCTGCAAATACGAATCGTATATCATTAAAGGTTGTGCCAGAACGTTTTATACCGATGCCAACGGACACGACATTACGCTACTCTTTGCCGTTGAAGATTACTGGCTGGGCGACATAGCAAGCTTCTACAAGAAAATACCGTCGCGTTTTAACATCCAGCTCATTGAAGATACCGAACTGCTGAGCATCGATTACGAAGCTAAAGAAGCACTACTCGAGCAACTCCCAAAATTCGAGCGCGTTTTCCGAATTATGGTGCAAAACCATCTCGCTTCCACTCAAAACCGACTCGTAAACAACATTGCTTTTACCGCAGCCGAAAACTACGCCGCTTTTCTAAAACAGTTTCCCAACATTCCACAGCGCGTTCCACAACATTACATTGCTTCGTATCTGGGAATTTCCCCCGAGTTCCTCTCTAAAATACGAAACGACAAAAAAGCGATTTAAACTGAATTGTATTTAAGGAAATTCTAGTTAAAAACGATTCTCGGATTTGTATTTTTTCATTTGTAATATTGCAATATTACCAGTTACAATTTACTGTAATTAAAATACTTATATCATTTTCACATTCCTTAAATTTCACCAACAAAACTCCCATAAATCACTAACTCCCATACGCTGTTTTAACCTTGAAAAACCAGAAATATTACAGACAATCAAATTCCCTGTTTAATTCAAATTTTTAAGTTTTAAAATCTTGCAAAAGACGATTATCGGATTTGTATTTTTCAATTTGTAATATTGCAATATTACCCCAATTAATATATTCACTATCATTTATTTAAATAAATAATTCACTCCATCAAAACCACAAAAAAAACCCAAAAAAAACCCTAACTCCCCTATTCCTTTTCCACACGCTAATACCAAAACGCTCCCATTCCATTAACGCCATTTTAACGCGATTTCTTAATCTAGGTCAATGCTTTTGGCTTGCGCGCCAACGTAACTTTGCTTCGTTAATTAAAAGATTACAAAACAGATGAACCGAAAAGATTTCCTTAAAAAAAGTATTCTCGGATCGATACTCATCGGAGCGGCCGGAAGTACAACAGCTAAAGCAACAGACGAATCTGAAACCGCTCCTGTTGGATTCAATCATCTGCCTCACACTAATTCAAAAGTTATGACAAACTCCGTTTTACACAAAGCAAACAGCAGAGGTGGCGCAAACCACGGCTGGCTAAACGCAAAACACACCTTTAGTTTTGCCAATTATTACAATCCCGATCGAATGAACTTCGGCGTACTCCGCGTTTTAAACGATGATATTATCGCTGGCGGAACCGGCTTCGGAACACACCCGCACGACAATATGGAAATCATCACCATTCCGCTCGAAGGCGCCTTGCGTCACAAAGATTCGCTAGGAAATTCCGCTGTCATCGAAAACGGCGAAATTCAAGTAATGAGCGCCGGAACCGGTGTTTTCCACAGCGAACACAACGACAAGCAAAAAGAAGAAACCAAACTGCTTCAAATTTGGGTGTATCCAAACAAACGAAACGTAGAACCGCGTTACGACCAAATAAAAATCTCCGATAACGCCCAACACAACGCGTTCCAACAAGTGCTATCGCCCAATGCGAACGACGCGGGCGTGTGGATTCACCAAGACGCCTGGTTTCACCTAGGTACGTTCGATGCCAACCAAAAAACAACGTACAACCTCAATTTAAAAGGGAACGGTGTGTACGTTTTTGTCATCAAAGGCAGCGCTAAAGTAAACGAGCAAGAACTAGAAACCCGCGACGGTTACGGGATCTGGGACATCGATAGTTTTGAAATTACAACTACCGAAAACGACACCCAAATTCTATTAATGGAAGTTCCAATGCAATTAAACAGCTAAATAAATACGTTATGAGTACTACAAAATGGACAATTGATCCAACGCATTCTGAAGTAGGTTTTAAAGTGAA
>CALRVY020000182.1:0-5531 GCA_943371725.1 Pseudanabaena sp. UWO311
CCCGGTCCGTTATTTGCACAAATCGGAAGTGGTTTTGCTGCCGTAAGTGTAACCTTAATAAGCGCTATCGCTGGCACTTGGGTTTACGGCTATTTCAGAGAAAAATTACCTCATTAAATAAATCCAATTATGAACACACCAACATTTAAAATAGAACAAATTTATACCGGTTGTTTGGCGCAAGGTGCCTATTACATAACGTCTAACGGACAAGCTGCCATCATCGATCCATTGCGCGAAACGCAGCCGTACATCGACCGCCTGAACCGCGATAACGCCCAGTTGAAATACATTTTTGAAACACACTTTCATGCCGATTTCGTGAGCGGACACGTAGACTTGAGCCGCAAAACAGCTGCACCTATCGTGTACGGGCCGAATGCAAAACCTGCGTTTGATTGTCTCGTAGCAACCGATGGGCAAGACTTTAAACTCGGACACATCACCATTCGTGTATTGCATACGCCGGGGCATACCATGGAAAGTTCGAGCTTTTTGTTATTAGATGAAAACGACACTGCGCAAGCTCTTTTTAGCGGCGATACGCTGTTTATTGGCGATGTGGGTCGGCCCGATTTAGCCCAAAAAGCAGCTTCCTTAACGCAAGAAGAATTAGCAGCAACTTTATATCATTCGTTGCGAACTAAAATCATGACATTGCCCGATCACGTTCTGGTTTATCCAGCACACGGAGCCGGAAGTGCTTGTGGTAAAAACATGAGTAAAGAAACCGTTTCAACCATCGGAAATCAAAAAGCGACGAACTATGCGCTGCGTGGCAACATGACCGAAGCCGAGTTTATCAAAGAAGTTACCGATGGATTGCTCCCTCCTCCTAGTTACTTCGGCGCGAATGTGGCCATGAACAAAAATGGTTACGACAGCTTTGAGCACGTATTCAACAACGGCATGCGCGCGCTTTCGGTTGCTGCATTTGAAGCGGCCGCCGAAGAGATTGGTGCGCTAATTCTCGATACACGCGACAACGATACGTTTCACCGAGGATTTATCCCACAGTCGATTAACATTGGTGTAAACGGCGATTTTGCTCCTTGGGTGGGTGCGCTTGTGGGAGATGTAAAGCAACCGTTATTGTTGGTTACCGATCCGAACAAAATCGAGGAAACTGTTACGCGTTTAACACGTGTAGGTTTTGATAACATCGTTGGACATCTGGAGGGCGGTTTTGACAGTTGGAAAAATGCCGAAAAAGAAGTTGATACCGTAAACCGTATTTCGGCTGCTGCTTTCGCGGAAGTTGTTGCGGTTGAGCGCGATACGATTATTGATGTTCGCAAGCAAAGCGAGTACGGTGCCGAACACGTGGCAGAGGCGTTTAACCGTCCGTTAGCCGATATCAATAATTGGATTAAAGACGTGAATCCTGAAAATCATTTTTATTTACACTGCGCGGGCGGTTATCGAAGTATGATTGCAGCAAGTATTTTACAGGCACGCGGCTACCGCAATTTCACGGAAGTAGCGGGAGGTTTTAAAGCCATTGCTGAAACAAGCGTTCCGAAAACCGATTTTGTTTGTCAGAGTAAAATCGCACAGTGATATTAAATCGGAAACAGCGTTTTTGAGTTTTTTTGGGCGGCAATTCGCGTTTTCCATTGCAATACGCCTAACGCGGCCGGTTTCGGCAGTATTTGCAAAAGCTTCCGTTGGTCGCTCTTGCAAAAACGCCTTCACACGCCCGCGCTACGGCTTTATTTCCATTGCAACCGCGGCCGCGGGTAACGTTACCGGGCGAATGTGCGCAGGTACGGATGGGAAATCGGCGATAAAATTTGAAAAAAGCTCACAAAAGGACTTGCGTAGCGGTTAGGCGTAAAATAACTCTTTATCTTTTCAATGCTTAATAATAGTCAGTAGCGTTTTTTATGGATTTAGTTTCCAAAATATTTATAACTCATCAGCGTTAATCGTATCATATTCTGCATGCGTTACCATGAAACGAATCTTGATTACTGTTTGACGTTTATTGGAAGAACAAATGGGGTTTAATTGTTTTATTTAGGAGTTGACTTTAAAAAAAAGGTATAAAAAATATAACTTTTAAAAAACTTACTCTTATTGTATGCGATTTTTACTTTCGTTCATATTCATAAGTGATATTATAACTGTAGCCGGCTCCAATTATTAATAAAATAGCCCCCTCATTTGATACAGCCTTATTAATAAGTAAGTTTCCCTTTTTAGTCAAACCAATTCTTGTTTTGTTATTTCGGCAACCTCCAAATAGAAATGGAATACCATTACAATCCAGATACTTATTATCTATATAAAACATTCCACTTTTATGTCTCCCCGTAAAGATCGTGTCAGCAATAACATTTCTGTTTTCAAGCAATTCTACCTTTAACCTAGTTGAGTTTTCAAGGGTTAATCTTAAATAATATAGTTCTTTACTTTTTCTCAATGAATCAAATTCCCTCTTTTTGTCGTAGCTGTCATTTGTCAAAAAGTAATAACCATTATTTCTGGTAAGTGAATCAGGAATTTTGTCATTAGGATTTTCTTTCCCTAAACTATAGTATCTTCTAACTGGATTTATTGAATATATACCAGTAAGTTCGTTGAGTTCTACTTTTTTGAGACACGCAATTTCTTTGCGAAATCTTTTTTTTGTAAAAGTTGCACAGCTGCAAATTGTGGACCACACTACTGCAAATAAAATGATATTTAATTTTTGTCTTGTCATTTCTAAAATTGCTCACAAACAGCTTATCCGATAATCTAGTAAAAACAGCTTCAACTCATACCAAAATGTTTGCGTATAACCTTAAACGTAATTAATTAATAAAATTGCGCATTCGCTTTGTTTATTATTTATAAATATACACTTTTCCACCAACCGTTAGTAACGATTTTCCTAGCCCCGGTTGCAGCGGCAGCCCGGAGGAAAAGACGCTTGTTTGAATTGGGCTAGAAACGGCGACCCAAGAAGCCGGGAATAGCCCCATGAAAACAGCGTATTTTACGAGGACTACAGCGGAAAACGGGAATAGCTTCTAAATAATAAACTTCATTATTCAATACTTATTTCTAGGGCTTTTAGGTGTTTTGTTCTGCGAAAAATAGATTACAACTTTTTACATTTGTTGAAACGATAAGAATTTATGCGGTATCTTCTTCAAAAATTTAATAGCGGCATGCACTATTTTACCGTGGCTGAAGCCGTTGTTGCTGCTATTCGTATCCATGGAAATACGCGTGCTGTTTGTACGTTAAACGGCGTGGAGAGCTTTCATTGCGCCTTAATGCCCAAGAAAGAAGGTGGCTTTTTTGTGAATGTTGGATCGGAAATTTGCAAAAAGCTTGGCGTAAGTGCTGGAAGTGAAATTGAAGCGACCTTTGAAATGGATACCTCTGAAAATCAGTTTGAAGTTCCGGCGGAATGGACGGCCGTTTTGGAATCGGATGTTGAAGCTTCCCGAATTTTCGAAACGTTAACTGCCGGAAACAAACGCAGCTTGTTGTACTTGGTTGCTCAGGTGAAATCGCCCGAAAAACGCATCGAACGTTCGCTGAAAATCGCTGAAAAAATAAAAGCGGGAATTACCTCGGCGCGAATCATCTTGAAATAATAACCTTCCAACTTTGCACTTACGAATGAGCTAAAGCAAAAAAGGTGAAGTCGACAGTGTGCTTCACCTTTTTCAATGCTTTGTATTGCATTTATTTATTGTCCAAATAATCAATCAAATATGTAGCTTGAATATTTACGATAATTTCCATTTCGCCGGGAGCTAACGATTGGGTTGCATCGCTCGAAAGCATTTCGGCAACGGCATACACTTGCTTGGAAAATTGCGTTGGCATATAATCGCTCGACATATCGGTAATATTTAATGCTTTACCCAGTTTAACTTCTGCGGCAGCGGCGATTTCAGCTGCTTTTTTCTTGGCGCTTTCAACAGCTAATTTGCGTGCTTCCGACTTCTTTTGTTCTGCTAACGACGACTTCAACTGTACATTATCTATAGCGTTAACTCCTTTATCTAAAAGACCTACAACGATCTGATCGTAGGTGTCGATTTTCTTAAGCAAAACCGTAATTTGCTGACGCGCAATGTAGTTTGTTTTTTTTCGGTCGTACAAAAACTGATCCGTTAAATACACGCGTTCGGTTTGAATATCGGCAGGTGCAATTCCTTGCGATGCTAGGTATTTCAGAACAGCGTCGACCTTTTGCATGTTTGCTTTTTGCAACTCGTTACCTTTCGGGCCTGTGCTTTCTACAGCAAATGTAATTTCCACTTGATCGGGAACTACTTTTACTTTTCCAAGTCCACTAACATTAATCGAAGGCCTATTATCCTGCTGCGACCATGCAAAACTGCTCATTAACAACAATAGTAATCCCATTTTTGATTTCATAATTCTCTCGTTTTTTGATTATTTTTTTGTGAGGGCAAAGAACGTGCCATCATTTTTTGGTTGTGTACTGATGAATTCCGAGCGCAATAAATGCAACGGCAGGAACTAAAGTGTACGGCATGTTTTCTGCGAAAGCGTTAAAGTAAATCAGCGCACTAAAAATGTAACCACATAAGGCACCACCTAAATGCGCGGTATGTCCGATATTATCATTATTTGCTTTAATGCCGTACATGCTGTAGAGCAGGTAAACCAGTCCGAAAATATAAGCCGGAATTCCTATGGGAATCGGAAAAATCATGATTTCTTGTTGTGGAGCAAAAACAATGGATCCAAACACAATAGCAGACACGGCACCCGAAGCACCCAATGCATTGTATGCAAATTGATTGCTATATACGTACAAGGTAAGCAGATTTCCCGCTAACAAACCGCTGAAGTAAATCACAGCAAAAAAAACGGGCGAAGTTAATGCAA
This sequence comes from Pseudanabaena sp. UWO311, assembly GCA_943371725.1. Lineage (GTDB taxonomy): Bacteria > Bacteroidota > Bacteroidia > Flavobacteriales > Flavobacteriaceae > Flavobacterium. The sequence continues at coordinate 4,864 of CALRVY020000182.1, forward strand.
CAAATTGTTGTCCAAATAAATACAAAGCAAACATGTTGAAAAACAGGTGGAAAATATCGGCGTGAATAAATCCAGAACTAATCATTCGATACTGTTCTCCGTGTCGGATTTTTCGAATATCGAAATCAAGTTTTCGCAAAAGTTCGGTATTCGAAAATGCACTGAAACTCACCAAGATTGTGATTCCCAAAACGAAATATAAAATATGTTGCATGTTAAAAAAGTAATGCGCCGAAATTAGCTAAACGCTAATAAACGGCAATGTTTTTATAAAGGCTTATATTTGTAAAAAAATTGTAATGCAATTAGTTGCTTTTGTATTGGCTTATCCGCTGCTTTGGATCGTTTCCAGACTACCGTTCAGGGTGTTTTACGCACTATCCGATTTTATATATTTCGTTGTTTACCGAGTTTTAGGATACCGAAAAGCGACTGTTCGCAAAAACTTAGCGATTACATTACCGAATAAAACAGATGCGGAACGCTTAGAAATCGAAAAAGCGTTTTTTAAGCACATGTGCGATATGTTTATGGAGATGATTAAATCGATGAGCATTAGCGACGAGGAAATGAAAAAGCGCTTTACGTTTACTAATTTAGAATTAGCTGCCGAGTACGAAAAAAAGGGAAAGAGCATTATATTGATGTGTGCACATTACGCCAGTTGG
>CALRVY020000183.1:0-5495 GCA_943371725.1 Pseudanabaena sp. UWO311
CAAAAGATACGATTTAACATTTACGGAAGGTTATGACGAAGAATCAGTTATAGAAACTTTCAAAATTTTTTATCGAAATGGCGTAAAAGCTCCATTTACTATCAATGATGATTTTTATAAATCGGATGGGCTTTTCTATAACGATTACAGAGTAAAGTGGGCCAATATAGACTTTCCAGTCCAAGGGTATAACTATTTAGTTGAAACCGCCGTCCGATACAAAAGCGCTAAATATTTCAGCCGCGTATATTTCACTGGGCTTGGTCTACGACCAGAAATGGAGTTAGAATTTGTAATACCTAAAAATATCGAAGTTGAGCTACTTGAATTCAATTTCTTGGAAAATCAGATTACTAAAAAAGAGTTCATTGATGAGGCTGGTGCCAAACACATTGTTTACTACGGAAAAGAGATACTTCCGAGACATCGAGAAGAAGATGCACCTGGCGATAGCTACATTTACCCGCACATTGTTCCTGTTGTTAAAGCAATCACCCGAGGTGGCAAACGCAATAGTCTTTTCGAAGATGGCGATGCAGTTTACAACTGGAATAAATCTATGGTTGCTCTCACACAGAACAAACCCGAAGAATTTAAATCATTCGTCGACGAGCTTGTAAAAGGACTAACCACTGACGAAGAGAAAATTAAAAAGCTGTACTATTGGGTACAAGACAACATTCGATACATTGCGTTCGAAGATGGTATTGCCGGTTTCAAACCCGATGAAGCGCAAAACGTTTACAGCAAACGATATGGCGATTGTAAAGGAATGGCAAATTTACTCGCTGAAATGCTTAAACTACAAGGCTATAATGCCCGTTTGGCGTGGATTGGCACCGACCATATTGCCTACAAAGCAAGTCTTCCATCTTTAGCGGCATTTAACCACATGATTTGCTATCTAAAGATAAAAGATAAAGAATATTTTCTCGACGGAACTGAAAATTATACTGGACTTGGCTTAAACGCTAGCCGAATCCAAGGAAAAGAAGCACTTATTGAATCCGGAGCTAAGCCAATTAGAATCACCGTACCAATTTCAAATTACAAACAAAATAAAATGAAATATACCGGTACACTAACACTCCAAAATGAAAAGCTAGTTGGTACCTTAAACCGAACATTCGATGGTGAAGCACGCACCTACTTTTACCAACAATTTCATGAATTTGAAACTGACCGAAAACTGGAAAGTTTAAAAACATTTCTGAAAAGATCAGACAATAATATTGAAATAAAGTCACTTAAAAACTCGGATTTGTATAATCGAGATCAACAATTAGAGCTTTCGTACGACGTTCAAATCTCAAATAAGGTAAGTCAATACGATGATGAATGGTACGTTGAGTTTCCTGTATTTATAGAATTGTCAGAAGAAGCCTTCAAAGATCGAAAAACCGATTTTATGTACCCCTTTGCAAGCTATTCCGAAGCAAACATTATCATCCAATTTCCAGAGGAACTCAAACTTCAAAATGCACCAAAAACCTATCAAATAGACAACACCGACTTTGCACTGTTAGCAAACTTTAAACAAGAGAAAAATACTGTTACATTATACACTGAAATACACATTAAAACACGAAAATTAAACAAAGCTGATTTCGAAAAATTCAAATCTGCGATTGTAGATTTCAACAAAACCATCAAACAAGCATTAACATTAAAAAAATAATATGAAACTATTCAATCGCGGTTTTCTGGGGTTGCTTTTGCTAATTCCGATTGTAACAACAGCTCAAAATGCAAAACAAATTCGAGATTTCTTCTGGGGGCCAACAGATCCATACAGTAAACCAACAACGATACCCACGAAGTACGAAAACGAATCGGCAGTTGTAATTTACAAGTACGACTTTTACGACTACCACGAATCGTTTAAAAATGTAACCTATACCTCGGCCGCACGACGACAGGTGAAAATCTTAGACGCTGCCGCCTTAAAAGAATTTTCAGACTTTAAAATTTACGACGGTTTTCGAAAAACGTATGGCTTCTTTTCTTCTCGAAAAGGATCTGTGAAATTCGGCGTTCGCATCTTCAAAAAAGACGGATCCATTGTAGAAATTGATACCGAAAAAGAAGCAAAAAAAGTAGATGACGAAAAGATTATTGCCATCAGAAACTTAGAAATTGGAGATATAATTGACTTTTACTACTACGGAATTACACCATTTACAGTTCCTTATTATTACGTTTTTGACGCCGAAGAAGAAACCTTGACCGAACGCTATCCTACACTTAATTTTAAATTAGCTTTTAATACCGAAAACGACTTTTTCATCAATTTTCAATCAGTTAACGGAGCACCTGAATTAAAAAGAACTGACGACGGAAAATCGAGTGAACGCTCCTACGAACTCACCGCTACCGATTTACCTAAAGCCGACTTCCCAAAATGGTTTTTCCCATTATTGGAACTTCCAGCCTATAAATTTCAAGTGTGTTTAGCGCAGAATCAATCGGCGGAAGAAGGTGTATACTTTATTCACTCCAAATCGGAACGCGATATAAAATCAAGTGTCACGCAAGAAGAAATACAAGACTTTTTCAACAAACGAATTCGCCCAATTGAAGCCACTTCTGTACATAAGAGCTCTTTGAAAGGACTGATGAAAGGAGATACAGATCGTGATTACGTTGAGGCTCTTTGTAAGTATTACAGAACACTAACTTTTGGTTTGGGCCAAGAACGCGATATTGCTGCAGAAGCGAAAATAGACTTGCCTATGGTATATTCCATGGTTGAAACGCTGGAAAACAAGTATGATTTCAGAAGTTATATGATGTATTTTCTAAATAAAAAAGATATTCCCTATACCGTAATAGTAGGCTTGCCGCGTTACGACGGTAAATTAGAAGACAATATTTTAACGCAAAACTTTGAAGTATTCCTAAGAGTTGATCTGGAAAAACCCATTTACCTGTATTCCCTTTCGCCTTTCGCTCTTTACAGCTCCATTAGTCCGATGCTAGAAAACACTAAAGCGTACGCCCTAAAGACGAAAAATAAAACTGGGAAAATTGCAGAAATGACAACAGCAATGCTCCCTGCATTGGATAGTAAGCTAAATTTCGAAAATGTGGACATGACCGTTACTCCGCAAGCAGATTTTCAAAAGTTCGATATTGTATGCAAAACCAGTAGCTCTGGACACTTAAAAACAGAAAATCAATACAGCACACTGCCCTTTTACGAGTACATCCAAGATGATTACAACGACTTCGAAAAAGACGTTACGAGTATGACGTTCTTTGATAAGAAAAAATTACAACGCTTCAAAAAAGAAATGCAGTCTTTAGTGGATAAAAAGAAAGTAGATGACCTGGAGCAAATGAAAAACGAAGTTTCAAAGTATTTCGAAATTCCACTACTGTCATTTGAAAGAAAATTCATTGAGAAAGCTCGAGATGACTTCGAAAAACCATATATCTATGAAGATTCCTTTACTGTAGGTGATAAATGGGTAAAAAAAGCAGGAGAAAACATAGTTTTTGAACTCGGAAAACTTATTGCAGGTCAAATTGAAATACAGGAAAAAGAACGTAAAAGAACTGCAAATATTTATATGCCTTATGCACGTACTTACGAGTTTAACATTCGATTTGTTGTGCCTGATGGCTACGAGGTTAAAGGATTTGACAAGTTTAATAAAAGCATAGAAAATGAAACAGGAGGATTTGTCAGTTCGGCTATATTAGAAGGGAACACCATTGTCCTGAAGGCGAAAAAGTACTACAACAAAAATTACGAACCAGCCGCAAACTGGCCAAAGATGGTAGCTTTCATTGAAGCTGCTTTTCAAACCACTCAAGAAAAAATTCTTCTCAAGAAAAAGTAAATCCCTTGCGAAAGAATTACCCACTAACGTAAAAAGTTGCTCTCAACAGCAACTTTTTTTGTGTCTTATCGGATTAACAAAACGCCCAAATGAAACAAGCCCGTAAAAATATATTGGAGAAGAAGTTATTTACTAGATAAAAGCAACGATAAAGCTAGCTGTTCTTTAACTCAATATATTTCGATAAATATTTGGATGCTGAAAATGCTTGCTGTCGCAAAATATCACCCACCGGATTTCTCTCTCTGTGTCGCTCGACATTACCAATCACTAAATTCAACTGCTTAAAAAAGGTGTCGATGTATTGTGTCGTGGCAAATTGCTTGTCAAAATCAGACAGTAATTCCCGAGAAGTACGATTCCATAACTCAGCATCACGATACAAGGCCACGGCTTTTTCTACAAAATCTGATTCATCGTCGGCAGTAACTTCTTTTGGATCAGTAAGTTCAAATCCTTCTACTCCACAAGATGTGCTAACAAAAGGAATTCCGTACAACATAGCCTCGTAAATCTTGCCTTTCAAACCAGCACCAAACGATAGCGGTGCAAGCAAAATTCGGTGCGCTCTAAGCATGTCCAAAGGCTTGTCGAATGCACCCGCTAAATGAAAACCTTGCTTTGGAGAATGGTACTTTAGTAAGGCTTGCGGAACGTAACTTCCGTAAACAAACAGCTCGGCATGCGGTAAACGCAACTTAATTTCGGGCCACATCCGTGCTAACGTTTGAACAGCAGCCGTGTTCGGCTTGTGACTGAGGTTGCCAATAAAGTAAAAATCGGCAGTCTTTTCAAAATGATTCGATTCTGCCTGATAGTTCTCCAACCAAAAAGGAAGGTAAGCCAATAAATCGGCAGAGATATGTAGAAATTCCGTTAAGTAACGCTGCTCAAACGAAGAGATAATTAGGGACAAATCCGACCGATAAATCGACGCTAACTCGCGATTTCTAATATCAGCTACTTTCTCAGGATCTGACGTTTCATCCCGATCTGCACGTAAAAAGTGTAAATCCTCCGTATCCAAAACATGAATTATCGAAGCGCAAACTTCTCTAACGCGCCAAGAATACTGTTCCTCCGTGTAATAGCGATCGTACACTACAACTTTCGGCTCAAGAACTTTAATAAAATCTTGGAAGGAACTCGAATTCAGCACAATCTTATGAGTCGTAATCCCTTCCTCCTTCAAATTAGAGCTTCGTAAGCTAGCATCCGCCGCTGTAGCAAAATGAACGCCATACTTACGTTGCTCGAATGCGCGCATAAGCTGTAAAATCCTGTACCCTGCCGCCGATGAGGCTGGCTCCGGCCAAACTTGACCAATAAACAAAACCTTATTTGCCATACCGCGAATTTACTCGCAATAGGCGTAAAAAAGAATGATCTGCTTAAATTTTAAAACAAGAAAAAACGCATGCTGTCCGAGTTGAAATACTGTTGCCCATACAGCCGATTGTTTTTATTTGGGCAATCCGGTGCAGCGCAGTTTAGTGGAAGTTCGGTCGCTGCACCGTCACGCTTTCCACGCCAATACCGCTCAGCCGGCGCTTGGTTTGCACGGCCGCCACGGGCTTCTTGGGTCGCCGTGTCGCCTCGGCGCACCAGAGCGCCGTCTTTCACGGTATTTCTGTTTCAATCGTTATTGCA
>CALRVY020000184.1:0-5488 GCA_943371725.1 Pseudanabaena sp. UWO311
ACCAAGTGCGGGCAACATACGTTGGTATATCGCTGCATCGGGAGGCACACCACTTACAAGCGGTTCCGACTATACAGTTTCTGGGAATAATTTAACAATCAATAATCTGGCTGCTACAACAACTTTTTTCGCAGAAGCATTCGATAACAGTTGTCTAACTACCAGTAGAACACCGGTCACGGCTACCATAAACCCGCTAACATCGGCACCCTCTGCACAAGCACAGACATTCAATACTGTGGCAACAGTAGCTAATTTAACTGCAACAGGAACAAATTTAACTTGGTATGATGATGCAACTGGAGGAATCCCACTACAAGCATCAGCTCCGCTTTTTACTAAAACATACTACGTTTCTCAAACTGTGAATGGTTGCGAAAGCCCCAGAGTAGCTGTATCTGTTACCAGTACTGCCGTGTTTACTGCGCAGTATCAGATGACTACAGCTTCGATTTCTTTTAATGCATTAACTCAAGGAAGTGTTCAATACTACTTTGAAAGTAATCAAGGAAAAAAAGGCTTTGGGTCCTTCAATGCATCCCCTGCAAGTTTAATAACAATCGCGCTACCGAGCCCAAGTGTTGATGAAATTTTTGTTTTACAACTGCAGCCTCAGAACCTCCGTTCAATTGATCACCTTTCGGTATCAATAAATAAAAGTCAGATACGTGAGGTTAAACAGTGGGGTCTGGTTCCTTGGTCTTCTATGAACTCAGCGTTTTCTGGCTGTATTAATTTACAGATAACGGCAACAGATGTGCCGAACCTATCACTAGTTACACTACTACGTAATATGTTTGATGGTTGCACTGCTTTAAATAGTCCTTCCAATATTAATAATTGGAATACCAGTACCATTACCGACATGAATAGTATGTTTTTAGGGGCAACTGCTTTCAATCAGCCACTCAGTAATTGGAATGTTAGTCAAGTTACTAATATGGCAAACATGTTTAGAGGAGCAACCAACTTTAATCAGCCTATTGGCAACTGGAATACCGCTTCATTACTTAATCTTAACAGCACGTTCAGAGATGCAGTAGCCTTTAATCAACCTCTTAGTACATGGAATACTGCCAATGTGATAGGTATGAATAATGTTTTTTTTGGTGCTACGTCTTTCAATCAACCTCTAAACTCTTGGATTACAGGAAATGTGGTCAACATGTCAGGAATGTTTTCAGGGGCTTCCGCATTTAATCAAAACCTAGGGAATTGGAACTTGAGTAGTAATGTAAATCTTAACGGGATGTTCAATAATTCTGGTTTAGATTGTACCAACTATAGCAATACATTAAATGGGTGGGCGGCAAACCCATTAACTCCTACCGGACGTAATTTAACAGCAACGGGTATCAGTTACAACGAGTCTGGAGCTATTGCGAGAAATTTCTTAACTCAATCAACCGCATCTGGAGGTAAAGGATGGACAATTTCCGGCGATGTGCCCCCAGCAACCATTATCTCCACAACACCAGCAACCAGATGTGGCGCTGGCAGTATCACCTTATCCGCAACACCAAGTGCTGGAAGTACGAGGTGGTATCTTACCGCAGCGGGAGGAGCACCACTCACAAGCGGTGTTGATTATGCGATATCTGGCAATAATTTAACAATCAATAATCTATCTACGACAACGACTTTCTTTGCGGAAGCAGTTAACAACGGTTGCGCTAATACTAATCGAATTGCGGTAACAGCCACAATTAGTCCAGTACCTTCAATAACCGCATCAGTGCCCGCTTCGCGTTGTGGTTCCGGCAGTTTAACCATATCCGCCACCCCAAGCTCGGGAACTGTGCGGTGGTTCACCGTTGCTTCAGGAGGTACAGCTTTAACCAATTCGGCCGATTACAGCATTAATGGTAACAACATTACTTTAAACAACCTTAGCACAACAACTATCTTATTTGCCGAAGCAGTAGCTAATGGATGTATTAGTGCACAAAGAACCGCTGTAACCGCAACTATAAACAGCATTCCGGCTGCACCTACTGCTACAAACCAAACATTTTGCATCAATACCAATTCAATTGTCGCTAATTTGGAATCAAACGCGGTCGACGCAAAATGGTATCTCTCAGAATCGAGCAATACGCCATTAGATCCAGCAACTATTCTGGTATCAGGTAATTATTTTGTAAGTCAAACGATCTCAGGTTGCGAAAGCCCGCGAACTCCAATTGAAGTAACTGTGAATTTGTGTGCCGTTTTATGGACAGGTGCCGTAAATAACTTATGGTCTGTTCCAGGCAATTGGTCAACTAATGCAGTGCCCGATGGAACTTTAGATATAGAAATTCAAAGCGGTAATCCGATATTAGATATTCCATATAATTTACCTATTGGTAAATCGTTGACCTTCTCCGGAACTGCAAGCTTTACCATCGCACCAACAGCATCCTTAACGGTATTTGGATCCACAAATTTTAATGGAAACTCAGTTACTCTTCGTTCCGATCCAACAGGAACAGCATGGATAAAAAAAATAAGCGGTACCGTAAGCGGAGCAACTAATGTCACCGTAGAACGCTATATCCCCGCTCGCCGTTCATGGCGCTTATTAACGGCTCCTGTTAAAGGAACGGTTAACAATACGATTGCTCAAAACTGGCAAACGACCAATAATGAAGGTGTGCTATTATTTGCGCCAGCTACTTACCAAAACCAACAAATGATTGGTTACACCACAGGTGGAAACGCACCTAATATTTTCAAATACGGCTCGTCGTGGCAAGCCATATCCGATCTTACCACCGAAACTCTGTTTTCTAATTCGGATAGCGAACGCAAAGGATTCCAAGTGTTTGTAACCGGCGCGCACGGCAGCTCAACCTTGTTAAGCGGCGCTGCTCCAACCACTTTAAAAGCAAAAGGACAACTTATTTTAGACCCGGTAGCTATTCCGTTACAATCGGGCTTCAATTTGGTTGGAAATCCGTACACCTGTTCTATGAGTTTAGGAAACTTGATTTTGGATAACCCGAATACAAAAGCTTGGCTTTTAGATCCGTCAATCGGTAACTTTGGCGGTTACATTACCTACGACGGCAACAACTGGTCGCCGTATGAACCCTCAGGTACCGATGCCAATATACAAAGCGGACAAGCCTTTTTCGTACGAAGTACAGCTCCAAGCTTAATGATTTCGGAATCGGCTATTACCACGGACTCTTCTTCAAACAACTTCTTCGAAAGAGCAGCAAACACCAATGCAGCCGATAAAATTCGAATCCAATTATTCAAGAACATCAACGAAAATTGGCAAATAACCGACGGTATTCTAGCTGTCAACACAGCAGGTGGTAGCAATGAAGTAAACGATACCGATACGGGTAAAATCTCGAACTTTAACGAGAATATCATGTTCCGTAACGGCATGAGCAACCTATCGATTGAATACCGTGATCTACCTCAAACCGATACGCAGCAGCAAATCCGACTTACTGGAACCACCGCTCAAAACTACTTGCTCAGAATCAAAACCGAAGGCTATAGCAACAGCACACTCGTTCCGGTTTTGGAAGACGTAACCACAGGAGCGCAGTTCCCAATTTCTACCGACGATTCGCTACTCGAAGTACCATTCACAGGCGTAGTTTCAAACAGCACAAATCCCGATTTGCGCTTCCGAATTGTGTATCAATCACCATTAAACACCGACGGTTTCAATCCATCAGCAATCTCAATCTACCCGAATCCCGTACGTAACGGCCTACTAAATATCAAACTTCCAGAACTAGCGCCCACCTCCTACACAATCACCAATCTATTAGGGCAAGAAGTGCAAAAAGGCAAGCTAACCGACTTAGAAAACACGGTGTATTTACAAGACGTTGCCAACGGTGTTTACTTGTTACAGCTTACGCAAAACGATAAAAAAATTAGTACAAAAATTGTTGTTGAAAAATAGAAATGAGAAAGAGTAATATTAAAACAGTATTCGCAATTGCCATGTTCTTTGGTGCAGTATGTAACGGCTTCGCGCAAGACGAAGATCCAGGTTTTGGTTTCGAAGGCGACCCCGCCGCACCCATCGAGCAGTGGTTGATTCCTTTAGCAATACTTGGCTTAGCAGTAGCCTTTTACAAATGCAAGAAGTTCAAAAACGTATATAATTAATCTACCAAGCCGTCTCCCTCGAGGCGGCTTTTTTATTGCTTCATTTTTTGGGCAATACGCGGCAAAAATGCAACGTCAAAAAAAAGCAAATCGCCGCGCCCGGGCTGTCCGCTGTATCTTTTAGTTCCGCTTTGCTCCACTAAAAGGATGCCGCTTCCATCCCTATTGCTAAGTAACGTCTTTGAAAAACGCTTGGTTTTCCCGGAAAAGTCACGCAATAATTAACAGATTCAACGTTATAGAAATACATAAAGAAAGAAACGCTCGTGTTTTTGCTCGCCGAGATGATCCAGCAAGCATCTTCGCTAAAACCGCAACCATACTAAGCAATTTAACTACCTTTGATAGTAAATTTCAACTAATAGTTTTGAAACAGTTCGCCTCATATATCGCTTTTTTTCTCATCGCTATTTCTTCTGCGAAAGCGCAAGAACGCATCGACTTTTATTTCAAAACAGGAAAAGCTACTTTCGAACCGGTCGAACAAAACCGTCTCGAACAATTCATCCTAAAAAATGCGACATCTAAAATAATTTCTATTAGCGGCTTTACCGATGAAGTTGGAACAGCGCAAGCCAACAATAAATTGGCTAAAATGCGCGTCCAAGCCGTTGTTGATATTCTGAACAACCGAATTCTAACGCGTTCCGATTTCAAAACCAACAATTTCGGCGAAAAATTTGCACAAGGAAAAGGAGAAAATGCGCTCAATAGAAAAGTTTCCATTCTCTATCTAAAAGAGGCCGATATCCCGTTCGAAGACGAAATTTTAGGATTAAAACCTAAGACTGAGGTGCCTAAACCACCAGTTGTTCCGCAATCGATGCCAAAATTTCCAACTGCCGTGAAATTTCAGAATATAGACGGCAGCATAACTGAATTTCCACTCGATACGCTTGCTATGAAAAGTATTTTTAATGCCAAAGCAGGCGAGAAGCTCAAACTGCGAAATCTCGAATTCAAAATCAATACCTTCATTATAGAACCGTATTCAAGAGCTGCTATGTACGAGTTGCTAACCGTAATGCAATCAAAATCCGAGCTGAAAATTCAAATTCAAGGTCATATTTGTTGTGTACCAAACGACGCAAAAGATTTGTCAATGCAACGCGCAAAAGCAGTAGCTAATTTTTTGCAAATCAATGGAATCGATAAATCACGCGTTTCTTACAAAGGTTTCGGTTCCACACAACCTATCTTTTCAATTCCCGAAAAAACCGAACAAGAACGCGCGGCAAATCGAAGAGTAGAATTTGAAATTCTTGCTAACTAATGCGACTTTACTGCTACATATTACTTTTCTGCGGAAGCTGTGTCGCGCAAGAAATAGAAGTGTATTTTGATTTCAATAAGTTCGATATTAATT
>CALRVY020000185.1:0-5394 GCA_943371725.1 Pseudanabaena sp. UWO311
CTCAAGCGGCCAACGAGGGCAGACTGTAAATCTGCTGACTATGTCTTCGCAGGTTCGAATCCTGCTCTTCCCACAAACAAATAAAAAACCCAACTCAAGCTTCGCTTGAAAGTTGGGTTTTTTATTTGTTTGTGTTTTCCCTTCCCAAGGATCACCGCCCACAAGGCGGTAATCCTTACGAAGGGAATTTTTGTTTTGATAAAAACAAAAGGGGAAGAGCTGCTCTTCCCAACTCAAGCTTCGCTTGAAAGTTGGGTTTTTTATTTGTTTGTGTTTTCCCTTCTCAAGGATCACCGCCCACAAGGCGGTAATCTTGAAAACCTAAGATTGATTCAAAATCGTCATCAGACCGCTATTATTTGAATTTATTGGAAGTAAATGAAATTTTAGTGACAAGCTAAACTTTTAAACGACCGCTTACTGCGTTGTATTTTTATGAGATACCGCAGTATCTCATAAAAAATACGCCTTGTAATCAATCATTTAAAAGTTTTCTGATTTTGATTTTTCATCAATCTTAGGTTTTGGGAAGGGAATTTTTGTTTTGATAAAAACAAAAGGGGAAGAGCTGCTCTTCCCAACTCAAGCCTCACTTGAAAGTTTGGTTTTTTATTAGTGTTTTCTTTTGCCGCCGAGCGATTCCGATTGCCTGATCAACCAATGAAGTTTACCAGTTATTTTGTGGACCACATAGGCACATAGATGATAAAAGAATAAAAAAACCTAACTCAAGCCTAACTTGAAAGTTGGGTTTTTTTATTAGTGTTTTCTTTTGCCGCCGAGCGATTCCGATTGCCTGATCAACCAATGAAGTTTACCATTTATTTTGTGGACCACATAGGCACATAGATGATAAAGGAATGCTTTACATAAAAAACTGCTATTTATTCGGCGAAAAGGTAGTTGTGCAAAGGTTACGGTTGTTGGCTTTGATTTTTCTCGGGCAACAAGGTCCGTCAGAGTTTGATTGATAGCTCTAATTGCCCACCGAGTCCGAACTCAACAATTTTTTGCAGCGTCGAAATGCGCACCTCTTTGATGTTGTTTTCAATCTTTGAAATATATCCTTTATTTGTTCCACACTTTTCTGCAAGTTCTGCTTGTGTCAAGCCCCTTTCAAGTCTCTCTTGTTGAATAAGGACACCCATTTTAAACGATTCATAACCTTTCTCAAAATTGTCCCGTTTAGGTGTTCCTTTCTTGCCATATTGCTCGTCAACAAATTGGTCAAGTGATTTTAAATTACTTTTCGTTTTCATACTCTTTTTTTATTTTTAGTGCCATTTCAAGTTCCGCTTTCGGAGTTTTCTGAGTCTTTTTGTGAAAGCCATTTCCCAAAACAATGAGCTTTCCTTTGTCGAAGAAACAGAAAATACGAAAGATGTCGCTACCCGTTTTAACTCGAATTTCATAAAGTCCGTCCGTTCCATTCAAGAGCTAAAAAACCTACTCGAATTATTTGGGCAGCACCCGCCGCACGTTTAGTGGAATCGGGTTGCGGCGGGTCGGGCATTTTGCTGCAATGGCGCTTGCTCCTGCCGTTTTTGGTAGCAGCTTCGCGGCGCTTCTTTCAGTCGCACGCCAAGCTACACCAAAAATCGGCACGCGCATCACGGCATTTCCGCGTCATTCCCTGCTGCGAGGTGCGTGCGCGAGAGAACGTTATTGAAGTTGGAATGGACAAAGACAAACGAAAGAGCTTCAAATCGATTTGAAACAGATTGTTTTTTGAAATAATAGTTCTTGACTGGGGTTGTGTAACGGTTACGGCTGTTAGCATTTATAAAAATACTTTATTATTAACATACTTCCGTAATATGATAAACACAGACAAATTATGAAATTTGCATATTGAATCAAGTTTTCTAAGTTGGTAGATTTTCCAGACTCTTCATCTTTAAGTTGACATATTGTCAAGTAATACATATTTCTACCTTTCTTTTTGAGTATAAAATTGTCCGATATTTTATAGAGTAAAAGGTATAAAATTCCATAAACTGGATAAAATAGATTTCGCAGCCACTAACTCACAAATCACCAAAGCCCTCACACCCATTCCAAAAAAACTCGTAAATCAATCCATATAAGCGCATTACATCAAATAATTTATACACATTTTGGATCTATTATACCGGACACTCGTTTCGTTTATCATCTCTCACGAATATACACTTTTTCCACTAAACGTTAGTAACGTATGCCCTAGCCCGGATGGCAGCGGCAGCCCGTAAGAAAAATACGGCTACGTGAAGCGGTAGGTGCTGGCGACCCAAGAAGCCCAACACCTGCCGACTGAACGAGGCGTATTTTTTGCGGACTATAGCGAACAGCCGGAGAAAGCTAACAGCTAAAAGCTAACAGCTAAAAGCTAAAAGCTAACAGCTAACAGCTAAAAGCTAAAAGCTAACAGCTAAAAAAAAGAAAAATTTGAACGATTGATCTGATGCAGTACGTTCCGTCGTGTTAGGGATTGTAAATATGTGGGACTTTAAACTCTTCAATACAAAACAAAAAAGGCCATCGTTTCCGACAGCCTTTATTCATTTCAAGATTTGTGAATTACTTCACTTCTTCGTAATCTACGTCTTGTACGTTATCGGTTTGTGCTTCGCCGGTTGGCTGCGCCTGATTTTGCTGTGCACCTTGATCTTGACCTTGTGCGTACATAGCCTCAGTTGCTTTTTTCCATGCTGCATTTACCTTATCTAAGGCGTTTTGAATAGCTCCCAAATCTTGCGATGCATGCGCCGCTTTCAATTCGGTTAATGCCGCCTCAATCGCTTCTTTATCCTCGGCCGAAATCTTGTCGCCTAATTCTTTCAACTGACTCTCCGTTTGGAAAATCATCGAATCAGCTTCATTCAATTTCTCGACGCGCTCACGTGCTATTTTATCAGCCTCTGCATTTGCCTCAGCGTCTTTTTTCATACGCTCGATTTCATCTTGCGTTAAACCTGAAGAAGCTTCGATACGAATATCGTGCGATTTTCCAGTTCCTTTATCAGTAGCCGAAACTTTGATGATTCCGTTGGCATCAATGTCGAACGTAACTTCAATTTGAGGTACGCCGCGCGGTGCTGGTGGAATTCCATCTAAGTGAAAACGACCAATTGTTTTATTGTCGGCTGCCATGGCACGATCGCCCTGCAACACGTGAATTTCTACGGATGGTTGTGAATCGGCTGCGGTGGAAAATACCTGAGATTTCTTAGTAGGAATCGTTGTATTTGCTTCGATTAATTTCGTTAGAACACCGCCCATCGTTTCAATACCCAATGAAAGTGGCGTTACGTCGAGTAGCAATACATCTTTCACATCTCCCGAAAGTACACCGCCTTGAATGGCTGCACCAATAGCAACAACCTCATCTGGATTCACGCCTTTAGAAGCTTTCTTTCCGAAGAATTTCTCTACTTCGTCTGCAATTTTTGGCATACGCGTTGAACCACCTACAAGAATCACTTCGTCGATGTCTGACGTAGATAAACCAGCGTCTTTCAAAGCTTTCGCTACCGGATCCATCGAACGTTTTACCAAGGTATCGGTTAACTGCTCGAAACGTGCACGCGACAATTTTTTCACCAAGTGCTTAGGCCCAGTTGCTGTTGCTGTTACGTAAGGCAAGTTAATTTCAGTTTCAGCAGAAGAAGACAATTCGATTTTCGCTTTCTCGGCTGCTTCTTTAATACGTTGTAACGACATTGGGTCTTGACGCAAATCAATTCCTTCTTCGCTCTTAAACTCTTCTGCCAACCAATCGATGATTGCCTGATCGAAATCGTCTCCACCTAAGTGTGTGTCTCCGTTTGTTGAAAGTACTTCAAAAACACCGTCGCCCAGTTCCAAGATTGAGATATCAAACGTACCTCCACCTAAGTCGTAAACGGCAATTTTTTGGTCTTTTCCTTTTTTATCTAAACCGTATGCCAAAGCAGCTGCGGTTGGTTCGTTGATGATACGCATTACTTTCAAACCTGCAATTTCTCCGGCTTCTTTCGTTGCCTGACGTTGTGCGTCATTAAAGTATGCTGGAACGGTAATAACTGCTTCTGAAACGGTTTGTCCGAGATAATCTTCAGCGGTTTTCTTCATTTTTTGAAGCGTCATAGCTGATAATTCTTGCGCCGTGTACAAACGTCCGTCGATATCTACGCGTGGTGTATTGTTATCGCCCTTTACTACTTTATAAGGAACGCGACCTACTTCATCGCCTGTTTCAGTGAAGTTTCTTCCCATGAAACGCTTGATCGAAGCAATTGTTTTGGTTGGATTAGTAACCGCTTGACGTTTCGCCGGATCGCCAACTTTAATTTCACCTCCATCCACAAAACCGATGATAGAAGGAGTGGTTCTTTTTCCTTCTGAATTAGGAATCACAACCGCTTCACTTCCTTCCATTACGGCAACACAAGAGTTGGTTGTTCCTAAGTCGATACCAATGATTTTACCCATTTTTTCTATTGAATTTTTAGATTTTTAATCTGTTGATTGTTCTGCGCGAAAAAAGCAATCATTATGCCACAGTAGTTTACCGCCTGTTTTACTGTCAGAAATACGAAAATTGACTTGGAAATCTGACAAGTTGGCACAGTTTTAAGGCTAAAAACAAAGATCAAAGCAATTAACGAACAAGAGTTCGACAAAAGTTCACTAGTAGATCGCTTGAAAATAAAATTTAACCAAGCCAAAATCGTTGAAAACCAGTCTGCTATTGCATAAACCAATGGAATGCGAGCGCTAACGCTAAAAGTACCAGCGCCGAACAAAGCAAACGGAAGCAGTTTTTATCACTTAAATCTTTCATTGCTATTCCTCTTTATGGTTTTTGATTGAGAAACTTAATCGTTTCGACATTCGATTTTAGAAGGTCGAATCGAAAAAACGAATCGGATAATTAAAAACAGGACAATTAACTGATGCGCTTGAAAACGAGTAATTAAATCAATTTCTGCATTTGCACATTTTAAGCGTTCTGACAAAAATTTTTAATCCAACTCAGGTTTAAAGCAACTTACCTGTCATTTCTACCTCAAAGTTGTTTCCCCAAAAACTTATTTTTTGTAGAATTTCGACTACAAAATTAACATAAAATTTAAAAAAACAGCGAAAAAGAGTGGTTATCTGCGCTCGATTGCTGATTCGTACAGTAAAATCCACTCTTTAGGTGTCATTTCTTGTAAAAGCAAGCCAATTAATTTCATAGGAATTTCAGCTGGTTTGAATCGAATACAGCTTTTTCCCATATCGATTTTTCTTTTGCTGTGGTTGGGATATTCGGCTTTAAACCACTCGAGCAAATCGGTGTTTGCATAAATGCCCATGTGATACAACGCAATGAAATTCTTTTGATTAGCGAAACTTAGAAAAGGCAACGGCTGTTTCGGATCGCAGTGA
>CALRVY020000186.1:0-5282 GCA_943371725.1 Pseudanabaena sp. UWO311
CCGTCTATAAAATTTGGTTTTGAAATGGCTGAACGTTCGCTGAATGCCGAGAATCCTTTTTTGCTTTTCGACAACGATTTTTCTCGCAGTAATTCGGGAATTCCGATCAACGGACTTATTTGGATGGGAACTGCTGAACAAATGAAAACAGAAATCGCTAGCAAGCTTAACGACGGCTTTACGTGTTTGAAATTGAAAGTCGGAGCGATTGACTTTGAAAACGAACTCGAAATAATTAAACAGATTCGTAAGGCTTTTTCTAAAGAAACTTTGGAAATTCGGGTGGACGCAAATGGTGCTTTTCAATCAGACGATGTTCAGTTCAAATTAAAGCTGTTAGCCGACTTTGATATCCATAGCATTGAGCAACCCATAAAAGCAGGAAATTGGATAGAGATGCAACAATTATGCGCACTCGAAATACTTCCTATTGCGCTCGACGAAGAGCTTATAGGGTTACAAGATACCAACGAAGTACTCGACTTTATTAAGCCGCAATACGCCATTTTTAAACCGAGTTTTCTCGGCGGCTGGAAAAGCACACAAGCATGGATTTCAGCCTGCGATAACCGCAAAATTGGTTGGTGGATTACTTCGGCCTTGGAAAGTAGCGTTGGTTTAAACGCTATCGCCCAATTTACAGCCAATCATAGTATTCAGTTACCACAAGGATTAGGCACAGGCGCTTTATACGACAATAATTTTGATTCCCCTTTAGTGGTTCAATCGGGTTATTTGCATTACCGAGCGGCTACTCTTTGGCATTCGCCAGATATATGGGATGTGATTTCGGGAAAATCCGTTTAAACTTCGGATTTATAGGATCCATTTTCGGATTTGCGAGCCATACAGTGTAACGCATTTGTCGCGCCAACATTTTGTGTACAAACAAATTCCAACCAAAAAGCCAACCAAAAATTCCGTAGGCTTGTTTCGAAAAGTCGTATAAATTTATGTAGTCTTTCTGGCTGATTATCAGATTGTCTTGACAACAAATCTCGGATAAAACATTCAATTTTACACGTCGGCCCGTTCCAGGATATCGAAAGTAAGATTGGTATTGAATGTAAGCAATGTTTTCACCAGCATCGAAAAAGTCGTACGTAAAAAACATTTCGTTAGAAGAACCAAACCACGTTTGTAAATAGCGAAAAAAAGCCGTTTTATACATCCCGCCAGCAATTGTTTCCCAATATTTAAAATCAGGATGCAGGCAATTAGCAGCAGCTACAACGTCTCTTTTGAGCCATGCGTGTATGTAATTAGTTACTAGTTCTTCGGAATTAACCATAAAAGTAAATCCAACAAGTGTAAAAATAAAACAGACCGCTAAATAAAGCGGTCTGTTCTAATTTTGCAACAAATTTTTTTTCATGTTCCTTTCAATAACCTCGAAACTACAGTTAATTTTTGCCTTATAATCTCTGGCACTACTATAAAAATAGACTAAAAATCCAGTACAGAAGTGCAGCGAGTAAAGCCGAAATAGGAATTGTTAAAACCCACGCCCATACTAAACTTACCGTAACACCCCAACGTACAGCTGAAATTCTCTTCGTTAAACCAACACCAATAATAGATCCTGTTATAGTGTGAGTAGTTGAAACAGGTATTTTTAAATGTTCTGTAAAGTATAAAGTTAAAGCGCCAGCAGATTCAGCAGCAACTCCTTCAAAAGCAGTTACTTTAGTGATTTTAGAACCCATAGTTTTAACAATTTTCCAGCCACCACTTAACGTTCCAATGGCAATGGCACTATAACATGCCAACGGAATCCATTCGGGCATTTTTCCTGGCATATCATCTTTTGGGAGAACCACATCTAACCAATCGGGGAGTGAATCTTGTCCGATTCCTGATGTATTAATATAAACAGCTACTGCCGCAGCAATAATTCCCATTACTTTTTGCGAATCGTTACCGCCGTGTCCTAAACTAAAAGCAGCAGACGAAATTAACTGCGTACGTTTCAAAATTACCTCAGCTCGTGAATTACTTAATGAACTAAAAACCAAAGCAATAATTGCGAGAGTTAGAATAATAAATCCGATTAAAAACCACTTAATGTTATGGGATTCAAATACAACACTCCAAAATTCTGATTCGAAACGTGGTGCTTTGATTTTATCGTAGTAATGCATCTGCGTCGAAATAAACCAAATGGTAAGCGCAATTAATCCAAGTGTGAATAGTTTTGGTACTATTCCTTTTCGGGAAGCATGTAGTAACCAAACGCTAATTAAATAAGATACCAATGCACCAATGAGTGGCGCCAAAACAATAAAAGCAATTACGATAGCAACGCCTGAAGGTAAACCACCGTCTTTTGCAGGAATATACCAGTTTACAACATCAAAACCGGCGTGTGCGATAGCTGCACCAGCAAATCCACCAATTAATGTGTGCGATGAACTAGAAGGAATTCCTTGCCACCAAGTAAATAAATTCCAAATAATTGCCGCAATAACGCCAGCTAGAATTACTACTAGGTCGATTTCCATTGTATGCGCTGTTTTTGCAACCGTATCAGCAACGCCAAATCCAAATACCCAATAAGCGAGAAAATTGAAAAATGCTGCCCACAAAACGGCTTGGAACGGCGTAAGTACTTTTGTAGCTACAACTGTTGCAATGGAGTTGGCTGCATCGTGAAATCCATTAATGTAATCAAACACTAACGCTAAAACGATAATGATTATAAGTAATGTCATTATGCTAGTTTATGAGTGTTTAACAGCAATACCTTCTAAAACGCTAGCAACGCTTTTACATTTATCAGCAGCCGATTCTAAAACAGAAAGCACTTCTTTATACTTGATGATGTTTTTCGCATCATTTTCATTCTCAAATAAATCAGCCACTGCTTTATCATAAACCGCATCCGACTTATTCTCTAGTTTCTGAATTTTCAAACATGCGTCGGTTATACGTTTAATTTTTTTCAAATCACGCAATTCCTGCACAGCATAATCAATACTTTGACACGCTTCTAGGTTAATTTCAGTTAACTTACGGATCGATTTCGTAATTTTATCTACATGATAAAGCCTCATTCTGCTTGCAGCACCGTACAGATTCCCCGTGATATTATCAATTGCAGTAATCAACGCATAAATATCTTCACGATCGAAAGGTGTAATAAAATTACGGCTGAGCTCTAAGTTAACTTGACGCGTAATATCTTCAGCGACTTGCTCAAATTCCTCAATTTTTTGATAAACAGTTGCGCGTTCAGAAGCCGGTAAATTCACCACTTCATGAAGCGCCGATGCCATTAAAATTAAATTTGCAGTTGCTTGTTCAAATAGGGGAAAGAACTTCTTATCCTTAGGAACTAAAAATTGAAAGAAATTGTTTACAGTCATTTTAAGCTTGTTTTACGAGCGCAAAAGTATTGTTAGCATGTTAAGTTAACGTTAACTGACACCTGAAGTTTAATTAAGAATGACGCAATTTGTAAAAATCTTAACGAATCAGATACGAATTACATAAATTAGCAAGCATAAAATTACCCCGTAACGTATGGATCTTACCTTCAATAAAAACGAAGATTACAACAGATTACTTTTATCTGAACTCAAACAAAAATACGCAAAAGTAAAATTGGGCGGCGGCCAAAAGCGAATCGAAAAACTTCACAACGAAGGTAAACTTACCGCAAGAGAACGAATTGATTTTCTGTTAGATGACAAATCCGATAGCATTGAAATCGGTGCCTTTGTTGGCGATGAAATGTATGCCGAACATGGCGGTTGTCCAAGCGGTGGTGTAGTGATAAAAATAGGCTACGTATCAGGTAAATTGTGTATCGTAGTTGCCAACGACGCCACTGTAAAAGCCGGTGCTTGGTTCCCTATAACAGGAAAAAAGAACCTCCGTGCTCAAGAAATTGCCATGGAAAACCGCCTACCAATCATTTATTTAGTCGATTCTGCTGGCGTTTATCTTCCCTTACAAGATGAAATTTTTCCAGATAAAGAACATTTTGGAAGAATTTTTAGAAACAACGCTATCATGAGCAGTATGGGAATTACGCAAATTGCAGCTGTGATGGGAAGTTGTGTAGCTGGTGGTGCTTATTTACCAATCATGTCGGATGAAGCGCTAATAGTTGATAAAACAGGTAGTATTTTTCTCGCTGGAAGTTATTTAGTAAAAGCTGCAATTGGCGAAAACATTGACAACGAAACACTTGGGGGCGCAACTACGCATTGCGAAATTTCAGGTGTAACCGATTTTAAAGCAAAAGACGATCACGATGCCTTGAATCGAATTAAACGAATAGTTTCGAAAATAGGCGATTTCGAAAAAGCGGGCTTCAATCGCGTAAAAAGTGCCCAACCTAAAGCCGATCCGAAAGAAATTTACGGAATTCTACCTAAGTCGCGTTCTGATCAATACGATATGATAAGCATCTTAGAACGATTGGTTGACGACTCCGAATTGGATTTTTACAAAGAAGGTTACGGACAATCGATTATTACCGCATACGCACGAATCGATGGCTGGGCGGTTGGTATTGTTGCCAATCAGCGTAAAGTCGTGAAATCGAAAAAAGGCGAAATGCAATTCGGAGGCGTAATCTATTCCGATTCAGCCGATAAAGCCACACGCTTTATTGCAAATTGCAACCAAAAGAAAATTCCATTGGTTTTTGTGCAAGATGTAACCGGTTTTATGGTGGGTAGTAAATCGGAACACGGTGGAATTATTAAAGACGGTGCCAAAATGGTAAATGCCGTTTCCAATTCGGTGGTTCCAAAATTTACCGTTATTGTGGGAAATAGTTACGGCGCCGGAAATTATGCCATGTGTGGAAAAGCGTATGATCCGCGACTCATTTTTGCTTGGCCAAGTGCCGAATTAGCTGTCATGGGAGGAACACAAGCAGCTAAAGTGCTAATGCAAATCGAAGCAGCAGCATTAAAAGCAAAAGGAGAAATCGTAGATGCCGAGAAAGAACAAGCACTGTTTGAGAAAATAAAGTCGAAATACGACAAACAAGTGTCGCCTTATTACGCAGCCGCTCGATTGTGGACAGATGCTATTATAGATCCAATAGATACTCGAAAATGGATCTCAATAGGAATTGAAGCCGCAAATAATGCGCCCATTGAAAAAAAGTTTAACCTCGGTGTGATTCAAACCTAAAACTATGAAGCGGTTCGTATTATTGACAGCTCTTTTTTTGGTAAGTTGTGGAAGTACAAAGCGATATAATGCTAAGCTTGAAACAGAGCTTCAACCCAAAAAACTCCGTGCAGACGTAGATAAACTGTATC
>CALRVY020000187.1:0-5221 GCA_943371725.1 Pseudanabaena sp. UWO311
TGTTTCCAAAAATGTTGAAGTCAATTTTTCAAAAATCTTAAACACTGCTAGCAAAAACAAAACAACAGTCATCCACGATTGTGTTTCGCTATCAATTCTGGATGATTCAGCAAGTTTAGATTTGAGAAAAGTATATGAAATCCCTGCGCATTGGAAGATAATTGGGAATATTGCAAATCATTCTTCGGCAAAAGACTTAGAAACACTGATAAACACCGTTGATGTTTTGGTTAACAAGCACAAAAGAAATGATTTTGTCGTTATTCAAATTGGGGAATATTCGAAACTGACTTCAAAACTTCTAGAGATAATTCAAGAAAAAGGGCTTGATAAGAAGATTGTTTTCACTAACTCGATAAGCAATGCGTCGGCGCTTAATAAGCAGTTTGATTTATTTGTAATGACCTCCGAGCGAGAAGGCGGTCCAACATCGGTTCTTGAAGCTATGCTCTTTAATGTACCTGTTGTTTCTACAAATGTTGGAGTTATTCCCGAGGTAATTATTAATGGTGAAAACGGTTTTATTGCCGAAACGAAAGATGCGACTAATCTTGCTGAAAAAATCCACTTTCTCTTAGATAATCACAAACTAAAAACACAATTTGCAGAAAAATCTAAACGAATTGTTGAACGAGAATTTAACGCTGAACACATAGCTAAACTAACATTCAAGACTTACAAAAAAATTCAAAATTTATAAATATTGGTTTACTCCTTTATCGATAGACGTTATTTTCTCTCTAGTTGTTCGATCCTCAATTTCTTGATTTATATGAATGTGATTTTTGGGTTGTTCTTTGTGATAGATATGAAAAACAAGACCACAGAATTTGAGTCTTCTGCCGTGCAAACCTATGTTGTGAAATCGTTGAATTAACTCAGAATCGTCGATGCCCCATCCAACAAGACTTTCATTAAAGCCATTTACTTTTATGAAATCGGATTTCCAAAACGACATGTTACAGCCGCGCAACTTTGACGAGCGTTTTTCGACTGATTTCATAAAATTCATGTAAAACGGAAAGTGAATCGTTCGCGCTCTTTTAGTAATTCCTTTTGAAAAGTAATGAAACGATATCGTTTTGTTTTTGAAGATATCTTCTAAAATACTTTTTTGAATACTCGACCTCGAACCAAATAGATAGTGCCCTTTTTTAGCGAATTTTAAATGGTCTTCGACAAAATTCTGGTGCATGATAATATCGCCATCTATTTCAATTATGTAATCACCCTTTGCTGTTGCAATGGCTTTATTCATGATCATGGGTTTTCTATTACCGATATCTTCGTGCCTAACATGGTGCAACGGAACAGGAAAGTTTTTTTGGAACTCCGAAATCAATTTTGTCGTTTCTTCTGTTGAACCATCATCAGCAACAATTACCTCGTCTGGTAAAACAGTTTGCTTTGTGATACTTAGCAAAAGCAATTCAAGTGCTTGAGGCCAATTATATGTGGGAGTTACGAGCGAACAACTGGGAACATTTTTCATAACGTCAAAGTTACTAATCAACAAGCAATTTAACTACTTTTTTTAAAAAGTGAGTCAATAAATTTTAACAGTACAACGTCGCTGCTCCTGATTTCAACGTCAACAACTTAGTATTGTGTCACACGGATTCCGATAGTCTCGCACTTAACTCAAAACACCTGCAACAATTTATTTTTCAAAGCTTTAATCTACATTAGGTAAAAGCTATTACAGTCATTTATTAGAATTTGAAATACGTTTCACAAATTAGGTGTTGTTTTTTTGGGCGCGCCGGCAATCGAATCGTCGCTGCGCAAAAAAAGTGCTCGCCGTCATGTGTTCCGCTCTATCTTTTTGGCAAAAACATAGTGGAAATCCCGTAACGCCAAAAAGGATGCCACTTCACCCATTCGCGCAGGCAAACGTCTTTGAAAAAAACAGGTATCGAAAACTCCTATTTTTTTGCGGTTCTACCTCTAAATTTTAAATAACCTAATTGGAATGCGAAGCGGATTTCTTTTATGATACTAGGATGTCAAAGAAAATCCAACAAAGTAAGCGGCCATTACTATGTTTAGCGAAGTATATTGAATTACGCTACCATTTAACTAAATCGAAAGCAGCGATCTGATAAGGATTTTTAATCGAACTCAGGATAATACGCTGTAGTGTATCGTTTTGCCGTAATTCAGACGCCAGCAATCCACAGATTATTTTTGTCAGAACTCCGTTTTCTTAAAGCAACTTTCTTTATTTTCACAACAAATTTTAATCGCAATGCCTGCAATTTACAGTAATCGATATTCGTCGGATATTCAACAAATTGATAAAATAATAGCCGATTTCGATTCTTCGGGCAAAGTCTTCGATGCACGAATCAGAAATACCATAAAAGTATTCGACTTAAACGGTAAAGCTGTAAATGTAAAATCGTTTAAAGTACCTTCAGGCATTAAAAGTATTATTTATCGTTTTTTTCGCAAATCCAAAGCACGTCGCTCCTTCGAATTCGCAAATTTTTTGCTCCAAAACGAAATCGGCACTCCTGAACCCATAGCGTATTTCGAAGAGTTCTCGACCCTTTTTATCGGAAAGAGCTATTACATGAGCGAACATTTAGATTACCAATACCTTTATAGTGATCTCGTGCAAAACGAAAACCTACCCAATCGAGAAAATATCCTACGCGCTTTTATTCACTTTTGCTATAAAATTCACGAAGCAGGTGTCGAATTTAAAGATCACTCACCCGGAAATACCTTGATAAAAATCGACGATACAGGCAACTACCATTTCTATTTGGTCGATTTAAACCGAATGACCTTTCATAAAAGCATGTCGATTCAATTGCGTATGAAAAATCTCTCGCGACTCACACCGCAACGCGAAATGGTACGCGTAATGGCCGAAGAATACGCATTAATTTCAAATCGCGATCAAGAAGAATTGTTTAACTTATTGTGGAAGTATACGGAAGATTTTCAAAGAGGCTTCCGACGTAAGCGAAAGTTAAAAACGGCGCTAAAAAGCTTGGTGGGTAAGTCAAAATAGGATTTGACTCCTTTTCATTTTTAATTTTTCTTTTTTCGCGGTGTGTAGTTCTGAAGGAAATCGCCTTTGGGTGTTCCGAGATCGAAAGAACTCCATTTCACAAAATCGCGCGTTGCGAGTCGTGCGTCGTTTGGTGTCCAATTTTCGTATTCGATTCGATATAATGCCGAGTACAGCTCAGCTCTTCCAACGCCGTGATAGCAATGGATTAGGATGGGGTAATTTTTTGGATCATCAAGAATTGCAAAAAAAGTATCTAGATTTTTTTTGCTCGGAACTTGCTCCGATCCGTTGTTAACGTAGGTTACGTGTTTAACTTTTGCCACCGCCTCCTGTTCCGATTTCAGTTGTGCGGCCACCTCAGGATTGTTAAGCTCGTCGGTCGATTCTGGAAATCGCAAATCTATAATCGTTTTAATGTTGTACTCTTGAAGCACTTCTGGTAGTTCATCGGGTGGAATAACACCACTTTTGTAAAATTTACCTTCTGATATAACTTCAAAATTGTGTTTAATGTTTACTTGATAGATATACTTTCCAGCAATGGCAAGCGCCAGTACGAAAAAACATATACCAATAATTTTAATGTTCTTTTTTTTCAAAAGCTTAGTTTTTCGTGGTCATTGCTTTCAAAAACTGATATCTCACATAAACACTGTACGCGTTTAAGTAGCAAATCACAATTCCATTACTTCCATCAAGAACACCTAAACGGATAAAATATTGGTAAAAGAATTTATAGAGTGGTTTAATCACAAAGTGAAAAAAGTTGGGCACAATCCCACGATTTTTTGCTTCAATCGCTTTTAAACGTCCGTAAGCAACCATTTTCGCTTTATAGGATTGATAATCAGAATAACTGTAATGAATCAATTTCGATTTCAATTTCCCGATTTCGCCATTAACATCGAGTTTTTCATGCACCAAACGCTCGTTGGTATAGCGTGCTTTTTTGCGATGAAATAAACGGAAAATCTTATCTGTTTGCCAACCGCTAAAACGCAACTTCGAATTTTTAAACATAAAAGTACGGTAAAGCAAATAGGCACTTTTGGGTTCGTCTAGTATAATCGTTTCGAGAATCTCTTTTTTAAGTTCGGGAGTCAATCGCTCGTCGGCATCAATAAACAAAATCCAATCGTATGAAGCTTGATCGATAGCGAAGTTTCGTTGTGCAGTGTAGTTCTCAAATTTATTCTCGATAAACTTCACGTTCGGAAACGACAAACAGATGTCCTTCGTACGATCAGTACTATAAGAATCAACAACAATAACCTCATGAGCAAACGCCAAATCGGTTAACAGCTCTTTCATATTGCGTTCCTCATTAAGAGTAATAATTAACGCCGAAAGTTGCCCTTTATGAGGATGTAACATGCAAACAAATTATTTTACAAATATAAATTAGTAAGTACTTTTGCAGTAGATAAAAGTAAAAAAATTAAATACATGACTGTTTCCGTCATTTTGAGTACCTATAATGCTGTAGAATGGCTGGAGAAAGTGTTGTATGGTTTTAGCGTTCAAACATATACTGATTTCGAAATCGTTGTCGCAGATGACGGCTCTCGCGATGAAACCGCAAATCTGATTGCGAAATTCCGTCGCGAAAGTAAATTAAACCTCGTTCATGTTTGGCATTCCGACGACGGTTTTAGAAAAACTAAAATTTTAAACGCTGCTATTCTTAATGCAAAAGCCGATTACTTAATCTTTACCGACGGCGATTGTATTCCAAGAGCCGATTTTATCCAAGTACATCTCAACAATCGAAAACCCAATACGTTTCTCTCCGGTGGGTACCATAAGCTGACAATGGATTTGTCGCACAAAATTCAGCCCGACGACATCCTTTCGCAACGTGCGTTCAACAAAAAATGGCTCATCGAAAACGGACATCCGAAACCCGTTAACATGAAAATCAGTGCGTCGCGTTTTTTACGTCCGGTTTTAAACACATTAACGACCACAAAGCCAACATGGAACGGGCATAATGCATCCGGTTGGAAAACCGATTTGGTACGTGCAAACGGATTCGACGAACGAATGAAGTACGGCGGCGAAGATCGTGAACTCGGCGAAAGACTCACATTTGCGGGAATCAGCGGTAAACAAATCAGGTATAGTGCAATCTGCATTCACCTCGATCATGCTAGAGGTTATGTTTCCGAAGAAGTATGGAAAGTAAATGATGCTATC
>CALRVY020000188.1:0-5168 GCA_943371725.1 Pseudanabaena sp. UWO311
AGATTTATCCCTTTTTAAAAGTGCAGGCACGTAAAACTATTATCGCGCCACTCATTCAAAAGCGCCTCGCTGAATCTATAGAACAAGAACGTTTAAATGCTGAAAAATCAACTCCATGAAAAAAATAATTTACCTATTGCTGCTTATTAGTTGTACCGTATTTGCTCAAGACAAACAATTCGATATGGTTCATAAAGAAACAGGGAAAGTAGAAAGCTACACCGCTGGAACACGCGTAAAAATGAGAACTGTTTCCGGCCAAAAATACGTTGGCGTTCTCGGTTTTACTGAAGACAATAAAATCAAAGTTGACGATAACATCTTTGCAATCGACCAAATTGGAGCTATTAAATTACAGCCAAAAAAGTTTGAAACATTGAAAAAAGTACTTCTCATTTCCGGTTTAGTTGTAGTAGGAACAGGGATTGTGTTAGCAACAGCCGGTAGTGAAGCTGCATTTCTTGTGATTGGCGGAGGATCGGTTATAACCATCGCTGCAGGAATATTAGAAGGAACAAACCGAAATCATATTAGTCGCTCATACGACTTCAAGATCAGTACGCCGTGAAAAGAAAAGATATAAGTGCTATTCGCTTACCCGAAGAAGCGATAGTACATGCGCCCGATTCGAACCCAACGTATGAAACCGCCGAGAAAATTATTCTTAAAAGTTTTTACGATGCTTCTGATATAACCGACGCTAATCACCTTGAATTTGGCGCCGGATTTCCCCCTTTTTTGCGAGGACCCTATGCAACAATGTACGTTCGCAGACCATGGACAATCCGTCAGTACGCGGGCTTTTCCACTGCTGCTGAAAGCAATGCTTTTTACAAACGTAATTTAGCCGCGGGACAAAAAGGTTTGTCTATTGCTTTTGATTTACCGACACATCGCGGCTACGATTCGGATCACGAGCGTGTTGTTGGCGATGTCGGAAAAGCAGGCGTAGCCATTGACAGTGTGGAAGATATGAAGTTACTTTTCGATGGTATTCCATTGGATGAAATGTCGGTTTCCATGACAATGAATGGCGCCGTTCTGCCAATAATGGCATTTTACATTGTGGCTGCCGAAGAACAAGGTGTAGCGCCCGAAAAGCTTGCCGGAACGATTCAAAACGATATTTTGAAAGAGTTCATGGTGCGAAATACGTACATCTATCCGCCCGCACCATCGATGCGAATCATCGCTGATATATTTCGATACACCAGCAAAAGCATGCCAAAGTTCAACTCGATATCCATATCGGGTTACCACATGCACGAAGCAGGCGCAACAGCAGAAATTGAATTGGCATACACCTTAGCCGACGGTTTAGAATACATTAGAACCGGACTTGCAGCAGGCTTAGCTATAGACGATTTTGCACCGCGCTTGTCGTTCTTTTGGGCTATTGGCATGAATCATTTTATGGAAATTGCCAAAATGAGAGCCGGACGCCTACTATGGGCGAAACTCTT
Organism: Pseudanabaena sp. UWO311; assembly: GCA_943371725.1. Classification (GTDB taxonomy): domain Bacteria; phylum Bacteroidota; class Bacteroidia; order Flavobacteriales; family Flavobacteriaceae; genus Flavobacterium. Next base: position 1,464 of record CALRVY020000188.1, read on the forward strand.
GAAACAATTTAATCCAACTGATGATAAATCATTGGCGTTACGAACCCACTGCCAGACTTCGGGTTGGAGTTTAACCGAACAAGATCCGTTTAATAACGTAGCGCGAACAACTATCGAAGCAGCAGCAGCAGCTTTCGGCGGAACACAATCGCTACACACAAACGCACTCGACGAAGCCATTGCCTTACCTACCGATTTTTCAGCACGAATTGCACGAAATACACAACTTTTCTTGCAGCAAGAAACACATATTACACAAACGGTCGACCCATGGGGCGGGAGTTATTACGTGGAACGCTTAACAACCGAACTTGTTGAAAAAGCGATGGAATTGATCGAAGAAGTCGAATCGCTCGGTGGGATGACGAAAGCCATTGAAGCAGGGATTCCCAAAATGCGAATTGAAGAAGCTGCTGCAAGAAAGCAAGCTCGAATCGACTCTGGCAAAGACATTATCGTTGGCGTCAATAAATTTCGTTTAGCCAAGGAAGATGAGCTGTCTATTCTTGACGTTGACAATCAAAAAGTACGTGCTGAGCAAGTTGAAAAACTGACTCAAATAAAAGCAACTCGCGATCAGAAAAAAGTTGATGAAGCTTTAGCTAGACTAACGGCAGCAACAAAAACAAACGAGAATTTACTGGATTTAGCTATTGAAGCAGCTCGTGTTCGGGCTACACTTGGTGAAATTAGTAGTGCTTTAGAATTAACGTACGGAAGATATAAAGCTGATATTAAAACATTTAGCGGCGTGTATAGCAAAGAAATTGCACAAGACCCCGAATTTATTAAAGCTCGAGAATTGGCTGACCGGTTTGCAGCCAAGGAAGGACGTCGTCCGCGAATCATGATTGCAAAAATGGGGCAAGACGGTCATGATCGGGGCGCAAAAGTAGTTGCCACTGGTTATGCAGACGTTGGTTTTGACGTGGATATCGGGCCTTTATTTCAAACGCCTGCCGAGGCTGCACGTCAAGCGGTAGAAAACGATGTGCACATACTTGGTGTATCGTCTTTAGCGGCAGGTCATAAAACATTAGTTCCACAAGTAATTGCTGAGTTGACAAAACTGGGTCGCCCCGATATCATGGTAATTGTTGGAGGCGTTATTCCTAAAAAAGATTATCCATTTTTATTTGACGCTGGTGCAGTTGCTGTTTTTGGACCTGGAACACGCATCAGTTTAGCTGCGATAAAAATGCTAGAAATTTTAATTGACGAATAGAAAAATCCCGTTAATTAAATATATTTGCAGCCCAAATTCGGGATGTGGCGCAGCCTGGTAGCGTACTAGCATGGGGTGCTAGGGGTCGCAAGTTCGAATCTTGTCATCCCGACAAAAAAAGACCGGCGTGAGCCGGTTTTCTTGTTTAAACACATGAACCCGAAGGAGCGAAAAACGTCGAAAAAAAACGTGCCTTTTGCCTTGCTCCGAAAAGTCTCCAAACTTTAAGTTGACCCTATAAAATGTGCCACGTAAAGTCCATTCGCTCCGTAAAGGCTCGAGACTTTGAGGAAAGATTTGTTGATGCAAGCGGTGAAACAACGGCGGTCGCTCCGCTAGTAAGAAACAATAATCAATTTGTCTTGTTGCGCTGATCTATTGTAAATCGTTGATTGATATTTGCAGTTGTATTTACAGTTCCCGCAAACCTATCTTTTTGAGAAAAAGAAAACACATCAAAAGTCAAAACTTGAATAGGATAGGGTAAATTCAAAGGCAAATATTGACCGATGGTATGCGTCATATATCCATCAATAACCGACCAATTATCAACTTCAGATCTTTTAAAGGTAAAAACTCCTTTGAAGCCCCTTTTAGGTCTTTTCTTTTGGTGTTTTGGAACTGTAATCACTTTCAAGGTGTCTACTCCAGAATTTCCCTTTACAATCTCAAAGCTTCTGTAATAATTACTTTTTATACTCCTGCCGTAATTCTCTATGTACTCTTGTTCAGTTGCCGAACCCGGCAATCTATTAACTATTTTGCTCCATTTATATTTTTCTCCTGACAAGGTGGTTAAATTATCTAAATCCATTTTATCTAATTCAACAAAGCTGATACATGCATTTATCCTTCTATCAAATAAACGTACTGAATTGAAAGAATTTTTATCGTTTCCTTTAAATTCAAAACAGTAGTCGCGATTTGCAGTATTGTAAAAACAACTAATTTCCTTTGCTGCGAACGAATTCGTTGAAAGAGAAATTTCTACAACAGCATCAAAAGAGTACAATTGCGTCATTGCATTTTGAAAAATCAGAAAAAAAACAGCAATATAAAGTCCTTTATTTTTTTGCATAAAGATGTAAATCGTTAAAATTTAAAAATACAAAACATTTGGTCACTTTCTATAAGTCTATAAGAAATACTACATGACTGGGAAAGTAATGTCGAATAATTAGGGCGCTCCCTGCCAACGTAAGTACTTCATTTAAAATTCGTTTCGGCAGGTCAGGCTGTTCGCTACCCCAGATAGCTATCGGGGTACCACTCGGCAACCGCCGCTCGTGGCAGGATTTCCGCTACCATCCTTAGCGCAAAAACGTGCGCAAATAAAAAGGTGCGCTATGAAAATCGATTTCACAAGGAAAATCAGGTGTTTTTGTAAAGCGATTTAGTTTAAGGTAATTTGGGTATGGTTCCTCAAAGTTGGGAGGTCTGTGAAGCGTGTACCTCAAAGTCGGGGGACTTTGCGGAGCGGGGGCAAAATAAAATGTGCTGCAAGCGTTGGCTTGTGTGTAGGATTGCAGCTCTTTTTATTTTGCGAAAGGTTAGCATTTTGTCTGTCGTTTTACTGTTCGTTTTTGTTTGTCGTGTCGTCTTTTAGGGTTGCTGGTAACGATTTGCAGCTACCCGAAGGGCGGGACTTTTACCACAAAACTTGATTTGAAAAACTAATGTTTGATTAACCACAAAACTGTCTTTGGAACACGAAACCCCGCCTTTTGGGTAGGTGCTGTTATTTTTTCACTTGTTCTCATAGTAGTTTTTTATTTCGTTCAAGTAGTTCAACACTATCTTTCGTTTTCTTTTGTCTTTGAGGCAATCTTTTAATGTTGAGTAATAAGTATTAATAAATAATAATTCATTGTCAGCAAGATAGTAAGTTAGTGTTTGAAATTTATTGATTTTACTTTTCTCATAATTTCCGACAAGTGTTCGTGTTTTTTCGTCCCATTTATATTGAACAAATGTTGAATCGTCAATAATTTTGGGATTGCTGTCAGTAGTGTCATAAAGTTCCTGATGATATACCATTTTCAAAGTTAGTGGTGTTGTGTTTGTCACAAATGCTTCTAACCAAAAACTACGTCTACTTCCCCAGCCGTTTAAATTTCCATTTTCAAGCTCATTTAAAATCGGAATTAGTTTGTCGTCATAAAACTTGTAGAAGTAATAATTAAATTGCCATATTCCCGTGCCTGAACCAAAATTTTCTTTGTAGTAAATAATTGTTTTACCATCGCTGTCTTTGTAGTCTTCAAGTTCAAGTCCGTAACGATGATAAATGTTGTGTTTCGCAATAATTTTATTGCCTTTGAAAAAGTATAGAACGCAATTCCAACTCATACTAGGGTATCCCAAAGCAACTGCATATTCATTAAGGTCATCTTTCCTTTTGTCAAATGAAATAAATGTAAGTGGAATCCTGTCGTCTGCTATAAAGGAACTATCAACTTCATCAATTTCGCCAAAAATGC
>CALRVY020000189.1:0-5061 GCA_943371725.1 Pseudanabaena sp. UWO311
TATTAAAACCATTTTTTCTTCTTAAAGTAAATTACCATCGCAACAACCGTAAGAAACATCCCTACCAAAACCGTCGGGTAACCATAAACCGATTTCAACTCGGGCATGTGCTCGAAATTCATTCCGTAAACGCCAACGATAAAAGTTAATGGCATGAAAATCACCGAGAAAATAGTAAGCGTTTTCATAATCTGATTCATCTTTTGCGACTGCGACGAAAAGAAAATATTCGCTGCACTTTCTAAGGTCTTATTATCATATTCCAATTGTTCCACGATCTCTAAACATTTCTGATACAAGCGTGCAAAAAAGACGTAATTCGATTTCGAAATCCGTTCAGCGTCATCGTCTTCGCGAATTTCTTTTAAGGTATACAACGCATCGCGCAACGGAATAATGTTGCGTTTTAGAAAGCTGGTTTCTTCTCGTAAGCGCTCAATTTGTTCTAAAAATTCGGCTTTGTGGTTGTTCTTGGCATCAACCATTAACAATTCAATACGATCTTCATAATGCTCGATTGTAATAAAGAAATTCTCAATTACCGCATCAAGCATAACATACAGCAAATAATCGTTCTTCTTTTTGCGAATAATTCCCGCTCCACTGCGTATGCGCTCACGCAAATGCGAGAAAAAAGCACCGCGCTTCTCTTGAAACGAAACTAAAATATTGTCTTTTAAAAGAAAACTAATTTGGTCGACATAGAGTTTGCCGTCGTCGCCAAGAAGAACCGACTTTATACTAAAAAACAACACGTCGTCGAATTCATCTAAACGAGCGCGGCGATTTACATTGAGCACATCGCCCACGACATACGGATTCAGTTCAAGAATATTGCCAATCGATTGAATCAATTTTACATCATGTAATCCGTGTATATTCAGCCACTTAATGTCGTGTTTTTCATCCGGATCGGTTAATTCAAATTTAATTTTTTCTAAACTCGGATTTAAATACTCTTCATAACCTTCCGAATCGTAAACAAAAAGCTGAATTTCAATAGGTTCACTGGAATGCGTTCCGGTATATTCAGCAAAAGTAGGCTGAACTTTTCGTACTCGATTGTATTTGATGCGCTGCAAAACTTTTTTGAATAAAGATAGTGAGCTGCAACCGATTTCAAAACAATACGGCAAAAATCCGCTCTAGTGTTTTTCTATGCGGTTGCTTTTCTATTTCTTTGGTACTTTCGCATGTACGACACACAAATCGATCAACGCATTTTCTACTCATTATGACAGCAACGAAAACCGTTTTAACGCACATTGCACAATTGCTCCAAGTACGCGAAACTCCCGATAAACCCTTAGTAGGAACTGATTTTAACGAACTTCCGTTGCTGGAAAATGCATTTTTAAAAATCTCCGACGGACGCATCGAAGCCTTCGGACACATGGAAAACCTAGGTTCAATCGAAGGTTACACAGAAATTGATTGCAGCCATCGCTTGGTTTTACCGGCGTACATCGATTCGCATACGCATTTGGTTTACGCCGGCGATCGCACCCTCGAGTTTGCCGATCGAATTCAAGGCTTAACCTATGCCGAAATTGCCGAAAAAGGCGGCGGTATTTTGAATTCGGCTGCATTATTGGCAAAAACTGATGAAGAAACTTTATACCACGCGGCTTTCGAACGTTTACAGCAAGCCATAGTATTGGGAACCGGCGCTATTGAGATAAAGACAGGCTACGGTTTATCGACCGAAGCCGAATTAAAAATGCTGCGCGTTATCGAGCGTTTGCGTGCGGCGAGTCCGATTCCGATTAAAACTACGTATTTGGCGGCGCACGCGATTCCGACGGAATTTAAAAGCAATCCGGATGCGTATGTCGATTTAATCATCAACGAAACGCTGCCGCAAGTTGCTGCCATGCAAATTGCCGAGTACATCGATGTTTTTCTAGAAACAAATTACTTTAACAACGAACAAACCGCACGCATTTTAGAAGCCGCGGCGCAATACCAGCTAAAGCCAAAAATTCACGTTAATCAGTTTACAACTATTGGAGGAATTGCAACGGCAGTAAAGCACGGCGCTTTGAGTGTCGACCATCTCGAAGTTATGGCACCCGAAGATTACGACGCGCTTGCCAACAGTAAAACGGTAGCGGTGGCGCTTCCCTCCTGCTCTTTCTTCATTCAAATTCCGTACACACCAGCAAAAGAATTGATGCAGCGAAACATTCCGTTGGTTTTGGCAACCGATTTTAACCCAGGCACGAGTCCGAGTTTAAACATGAATTTTGTGGTAGCGTTAGCTTGCATTCAAATGAATTTAACTGCCGAGCAAGCCCTAAACGCGGCAACACTAAACGCGGCATTTGCACTCGAGTTACAGCACGAATTAGGGAGCATAGCCGTAGGAAAACGCGCGCAACTAATTGTCACCAAACCAATGCGTTCGTACTGGGAAATCCCCTATTATTTTGGAAACAACCCGATTGAGCGCGTAATTTACTAGTAAGTTTTGTTTTTTTGGGGCGGCCGAGCGGGCTTTCCGTTCCAATCTGTAGCCGCTCCGTAAACTACGCAACTACAGGATTTCCACTGCAATCCCTGCCGCAAAAGCAAACCACCTGATGGTGCGTGGTTGGGAAAATCGTAGAGAAAGGGAAAATGCTGGTTTTAACTAATAAATTACTTCGTTTTGATGCTTTTAATATCGACCGTAATCGTGTTTACGTTTTAAAAGAGTAAATCTCTACTATCCGAGATTTTCTTACATCGTAATTCCGTCAAGAAAACTACATTTCAAAATCCTCGATTTTTCATTTATCAAATTTTTGCAACTCCTTTGTTACAAGTTCAACATTTTCTTTATTGCTAATTTTTGATATCAACGAAGTATAATGATTCCCATTTTGGAGATCGGTGATGACAACCGCTTGTAAAAAGTAGTCATCGGTCTTCAACTTATTGAACATTTTCAAAAATAAGTTAAATCGAAATTCCTGATTGCTGAATTTCTCTTTACGGTTGCGTCTGATTTTCACTGGTGAAGTATCACAATAATAGTACAGTATAACATTGTTTAAATTCAAATAATCCAGCACTATCCGAATAAACTTATTAAGTGTCTTTAACGAATTTGTTTCAATGTTTGCCGAAAGTAACGTAATGGAAACATCTACTAGCGGAATTCCAAGCTTTACGTCAAGAGTCTTAAATTCGGTAAAAGTAACTATATACTGGTAACCTTCTTCCGTTTCAAAAGGAACAACTAACTCCGAACTCAACTTAATTTACTGTTTAGTCTTAGGAAAATAAATGTGCTTTTTAGCAATTAGCTTTTCTTTACTTTCTTCTTTTTCAGCACGAAGTTTCTTAAAGAATTTTAGCAACTCTTTAGAAGGATTTTCAATATGTAATATTTGTGATTTCATATAACAACACTACAAAAGTACTTAATTAGAGCTAAAACACAATACTTCAGAAAATTATCGCTCTTTATACTATTGTTAAAATTAGAAAATGATTTTCTCTAAGCTTAATTTTTCGGCTACTTAAAGGTCTTTAATGTCTCAAGTTTGTGCACTTTTCTAGACTATTTTTGGTTCAGATTTAAAAATTATACAATATATCTCATATTGCGATATGAGGTTTAGAACACTTAATAGATTGATTTTTTTGAAGTTTTGTTTAATGAAGACTTCTAAAAAAATAAGCACCATTAGCGGAAATTGCTACTAAAAATCTCAATTTCGGGTGGTCCCAAAGATATGCTCGTAGAACATCCGTTAACAACTCTCGTGGCCTTGGGTGGGTCCCTTAGCGATTGGACGAAAACCCTTGCCTACTTCAAGGCGTTGCAAAAACCGGTTGAGAACGGCTGATAAGCCCGTTTGAAACCGTGATTTTGCCGACTTGTGGTGGCAAGGTTGTAGGGAAAGCGCGACGGCGCCGGAGGTACGACCCGCCGGAAGGGCATACTAAAAAAGTTCGAAAAGCTATACTACTCGCGCGCCAATTCGGCTAATGCTTTCCAATACATAATCATGCATAACTTCTTTATAATCAAGATGTGTGACTATGCGCAATTTGTTGTTTCCCATGCTGCTGATGTAAATCTTGCGTTCTTTTAAACGCTGTATCAAAGCCGCTTCGTTAAGACCAGGTTGCAAAGAAAAAATAACAATATTGGTTTCAACAGGCTCAACGCGCGCCACCCACGACATTTGCGACAAAATAGCTCCCAACTCCTTTGCTCTTCGGTGATCTTCGGCCAAACGCCCAACGTGATTATCGAGTGCATAAATGGCAGCAGCTGCCAGATAGCCCGCCTGACGCATGCCGCCGCCAAGCACTTTTCGGATACGCAACGCCTTGTGAATTAACGCCGCATCGCCCACCAAAGCCGAACCAATGGGCGCACCCAAACCTTTCGAAAAACAAACGGAAATCGTATCGAAATACGCTCCAAAACTCAATGGTTGTTGCTGTTTAGCCACCAAAGCATTCCAGATTCGGGCACCATCGAGGTGAAACTTTAATTGATGTTGCCTGCAAACGTTGGCAATGGCAGCAAGTTCGGCTAACTCGTAGCAAGCGCCGCCGCCTTTATTCGTTGTGTTTTCAACGCAAACCAAACTTGTAAGCGGACTGTGGTAAAACTCCGGATCGGTTATAGCGGCCTGAACTTGATCGGCTCTAATTTTCCCGCGATCGCCGTCGATTAACGCACAAGAAACACCGCTGTTAAAAGCTACTCCGCCGGCTTCGTAATTAAAAACGTGCGCATATTTATCACAAATCAGCTGATCGCCCGGTTGCGTGTGTAATTTAATTGCCGTTTGATTGGCCATAGTACCCGATGGGAAAAATAAGGCAGCTTCTTTACCAAATAAGGCGGCCACTTTTCGCTCCAATTCGTTTATTGTAGGGTCTTGTTTGTACACATCATCGCCCACCGATGCTTGAAACATCGCGCGGAGCATTTCAGGAGTGGGTTTGGTAACTGTATCGCTAATTAAATTTATTTCCATTTGTAGGCGAAGAAGTCTTACTTTTGAGCACGCAAAATTAGACTTATTTATGACAAATACCGAACAGATTAAGGGT
>CALRVY020000190.1:0-5027 GCA_943371725.1 Pseudanabaena sp. UWO311
ACGACCAAGCTACTGCCTCTATACGCAAAAATATCTTTGTCGCCGTCGTTATCCACATCAATGTGTTGAAACCCATCAGCGCCTTGAAATCCCGAGTTTTGGTCGGTTAACACGTTAGTTTCAAATTGAATTTGAGCAATGGATAGTAATGGAGCGAGCAGTAAAAACAGGTAAATCTTTTTCACAGTCAATAAATTAGACGGTAAAGATAAAATTAATATTGGAGTGTTGTTGTTTTTGGGCGCATCCTGCCGCAAACGTTGGTGGAAGTAAGTGCAACGGCAGGTCGGGCTTTGCACTTCAAGCCTTACTGTTTCCAAGCGTTTCAACCAGCTGTTGTTGCGGCTTCTGAGGTCGCCACCCCACCAGCGGTTTCAATCGCTTTGCTCCAGCACGGCTTTCCGTTTCAATCCCTTGCGCGAAGAACGTGCGCAAAGAATGAGTAGTTTAAAAAAAGCGAGCGTTAGTAAAAAATACCTATAAGTGGGTGGTTTTGGGAGGAGGAGGGTGGTTATTTTTCATCTCAAATAAATGTTGCAAGACTTCTAGACGGGAATTACATCTCCTTATTCTGAGTAAGAGAAAAACGAGATAGGATTTACTAAATATGTAAAACGCGATCAGTCTTGAAAAATACTCATATTTGCTATAGATTACAGAAAAATCTGACTAACGTATTTTTGTAAAAATTTCCTATATTTGGGAGTTAGATGCTAAAATCGGAAACACAAAATACTAGATAAATGACAAAGAGTAAAAGCCGTAAAACGGAATTTGTTAAATGGTTCGGGCCAATTCTTGATGCATTACGAGATTTAGGAGGTTCAGCCAAACCAAAAGAAATAATGAATTGGATTGCAGAAAAGCTAAATGTTGATGATGAAACTTTAAATGAGCGTTATGAAAAATCAGGATTTCTTAAATTCCCTAACCAATTAGCGTGGGCTAGACAGTATTTAGTTTGGGAAGAGCTTCTTGCAGCTTCGAAACGAGGAGTTTGGACAATAAGTCCTAAAGGAAGGGAAACTCATTTAGATGAGAAGAAAGCTCATGAAATTTTTCTCAAATGGGTGAAAATTCTTGCAGATCTACGAAAAGGAGCTCAAGGCCAAACTGAAATCGAAAAGATAATAAAACACGAGGAAGATGAACTTGATGGTTCTGATACAAAACTCCAAATTACATTGTTGGAAGTTTTACAAAATTTACCGCCAATTGGATTCGAGCATCTGTGTGGAAGACTTTTAAGAGAATACAATTTTGAAGATATCGAAATTTCTCAACAATCGCACGATGGTGGAATTGATGGTTATGCAAATCTCAAGTTAAATCCATTTGTTAATATGAGTGTCTATTTCCAATGTAAAAGATATAGTGCGACTGTTCCAACAGAAAAAGTTCAAGCGTTTATTGGAGTTATGGAAACAAATAAAAGAAGCGTTGAGAAAGGACTTTTAATTACAACAGGTTCATTTGCTAAAGCAGCATTAGAGATAGAAAAAAATAATATAAAGCTTGAACTAATAGACGGTGAGAAATTAGTTCAAATGTTTGAAGAGGTTGAACTTGGAGTCAAACCCAAAACTATTTACGAACCTGATATGACGTTTTTCGAACAGTATCGAGAAAAGAAATAACGCCGCACAACACAATTGATTGCAGCACAATTAACTTTTTAAAAAGAATCAAAGTTTGCCTTTAAAATTAATAGGCTTTACCAGCGCCAATCGAAATCGACATTTTAGGTTTTAATTAATGTTTTATGGCTTCTATCAGCGTTGGTATTTGATTGAAAGTTTAGTTTTTCAAAATCCCCATAGTGCCAAGATTCCAACGTTAACAGCAAGCTTAAAAAATCGCGATGAAGAATCTATACATACTTTTTTTTCTTATTTCTCTTGAATGTTTTTGTCAACCAATAACTAAAAAAGAGCTAAAATCAATCATATCAGAGTTGATACAGATTAATAAAAACAAGGAGTTTAGTGAACTACAACTAATTGCTGATAATACTGATAGCATTTTTTACAAATCTGAAAAAATTATTCTTTACACAAACAGATTTGCTCAAAATAAAAAAAACATATGTAGAACGATTGAGCTGGATTTCCATCCAAAAAAAATGGTCTCTTTTGAAGACTGTCAATTTTGTAGAGAACCGCCAAGCTGTTATGTGACTACAGCTAAAACACTCTATACGTACCAAATTATTGAAGAAAAAGGACAATTGTTTTTATTATTCGATAATATTTATGGATCAAAAAAGTATTTGATTATTAACACAACTAGAAATGAGAGTAATCGCATTCTTGAAATTGAATTGAGAAAAGTATAAAAACCAATCGTTAATAGCCGTTACCATTACACAACTCCACTATTTCAAAATAATGAGAATAAAAAACTGGTCTCAACCCGATATAAAGGAGCTTTTTAGTTCAACTTCAAAGCTGTAAAATTTCGAACGCTCACAAACAAGATTATAAGCTCCAAAAAGAATTTTGATAAAAACTAAGTTCGCTTCTTGTTTTAGATACAAGATGGGCTAAAGTGAATGCGTTTTTCACCGTAATGCTCAAACAATTGCATGTTTTCAAAAAGATCTTGGCGTAAGATTCACTACTACAATTGGTCATATCACTCATCAGAATTTTTTAACCGTATAAATCAATTTATTTCAAAAGGTAAGTTCGACGCTTTAATATTTTTTATATTTTTATCCTAACGTAAAATTTATAAGTAATTCTAATCACGTTGCAGTAAAATCCATTCAATCAGTGTTTTAACAGGACATCGCTAAACTACGTAAATATCAAATTTTTATTTTGAAGAAGTATGAATTTGATAGCAACCCTCAAAACCATAAAAGCATGAAGTTACATCTCGCTATATCACTCTTATTTGTAAACGCTTTCGCTTTTGCGCAAATACAAGAACGGCCGGCCGATTTTAAGAAAATAAAGTTTGTTTACGAAACTAAATCAAATTATAAGATTGAAAACCAGCGTGTTTATGCAGATACTTTGTTGTTTCGCGAAAATTTTCCGAATTTGAAATGGTCGCAACAACCAAAGCAAGATGGCGGTACTGACTTTTACGTACCGGTTGCAAATTTCACAAGCGAGCAAATAACAAGACTCAAAAGTATTTTATATCATGAAAACCAGACGTTTTTTGGAGAGTATGATAAAGAAAAAGATAAAACCGTTTTTAGAGTAATTAGGGATGATAAAGCAACACGAAAGATTTTTAGAGAAGTTTTTAATGATTCATACCACGACTTTCACTACAAAGTAAAAATTAACTATAAGAAAGGAACCTATGATATTTACTATCCGCGTGTCAGCTACAAAAGGAGTATAGCCGAACATCTCAATTCCATTATAGTCCAAAATGATACAGTAGGTATGTTTAAGAAAACAATCTTGAACAAAATTTCGAAAAATGTTGTTCTATTAGATGCAAAACTAGACGCTAAAATCATGCCTGATGAATTATTTTCTAACAATGTGTACGGTGTTAAAAGGATTAAAAACGTACAAACAACAACGGTTTTAAAATCGGTGGAATACACGGATTAATATCGCAGGTAACGATACGCCGCGGCACGGATGGCAGTGGAAAGCTTTGCCTAAGAAAGCGCCGCGAAAACCCAAACGGCAAAGCGACAACGAGAGCTCTTGCCGTTTGGTGTTTTGAGCTGCGCTGGCTGGGCAAACTTGAAACGAACAGCCGGTTTGCCGCCCACATAAAAATACAAATCCAGAAAATTAGTTTGATTTTGCGATTCCGTACCTTCGCAGCATGATTTTTCAAATCAAAGCTTACCTACAGTTTTTGTATCGATCTAAGAATCGACACGGCGTACACTCGCCGTTTGTGTACCACTTTGTGGAAAACTGTCTAAACGATTCGCGATCATACGAGGCGTACCAAACCTTTGAACGACTTAACCAAAAATTGGCTGCCAATAAACAGATCATTCAAGTAACCGATTATGGTGCACAATCGAAAACCCTGCATCCCAAACAACGACGCGTGTGCGATATGGCCGCTATTGCTGGGATTACACCGTATCGACAGCGACTGTTGTTTCGCATGGCGCGCTATTTTGAGGTAAAAAACGCGCTCGAAATTGGAACCTCTGTCGGAAAAGCTTCAGTAGCCTTGGCAGAAGCAGGCGTAAACCTTCAAACCCTCGAAGGTTGTGCCCAAACGCAAGCCGTAGCCCAAGATGTACTTGCCGATTATTCGGATCGCATTCAGTTTACAAACGGTACCTTCGAAGCGATTCTCCCCACAATAAACGACCAAAAATTTGATTTAATTTTCTTTGACGGAAATCACCAGTACGAACCCACGATTTCGTATTTCAATACGCTGTTGCAAACCGTTCATAACAAATCGGTTTGGATTTTCGACGATATTTACTACAGCGCCCACATGCAACGCGCCTGGGAATACATACGCAAAAACCCCAACGTAAGCTTGTCTGTTGACACCTTTCGCTGGGGAATTTTATTTTTTGAACCTCGACCGCACAAAGAACATTTTGTTATTCGACCGCCTTTCTTTTTCGATACGCTGATGTGAGTCAAACGTACTTTCAAAAACTGAGTTTACGATCGAGAGTAGGGTAGTGGTTGTTCTACCTTATTCTTTAGCGTCGGCGTTTTCGTCGGATTTAGCGCCCATACGTTCCCATTTGAAAGTTGGTCCGAATTTTAGTTTCAAAGCGGCAATTTTCCGGTTGTCTTCTGAAGATAATCCTTCTTTTTCAACCTGATTTTTTTGGGTGTCTAGCGCTTCGTACATCATTTTTACTTGATCGAAATCTTCGCGACTGTACGTGTTTTTGTTTCTGTCGAATTCAGCAACAAAGTTTTGATAAACATCTAAAATATTGTTTTTGTTTACCCATGAGAAATCGAGGTTTTCGCCAACAGCATTTTTAAAATACGCCGAGCGAAGCATTTTGTTTCGATTTGTTTTTGCATCTGTTGGGTTTGCTACTTCATCTAAATCGGCTT
>CALRVY020000191.1:0-5005 GCA_943371725.1 Pseudanabaena sp. UWO311
GTAAAAATAATGATTTCTCCGAACTAAATCAACGTGCTTTTTTGCGCATTCGTAACTAAAATTTGTGCATTTTTGGCAATCGCTAATGCTAACTCATATGAAGATTATTTGCGTAGGAAGAAATTACGCCGATCACATTGCCGAGCTTAAAAACGAAACACCTGCCGATCCCGTTTTGTTTCTTAAGCCCGACAGCGCACTCATTCTAAAACAACATCCGTTTGTGATTCCTGAATTTTCGTCCGAAATTCATCATGAAATCGAATTGGTAATTAAAATCAACAAAGTAGGGAAGTACATCGAACCGCAATTTGCATCGAAATACTACAACGAAATTACTGTTGGTATCGACTTTACAGCACGCGATCTACAACAAAAACTTAAAGATAAAGGACTCCCTTGGGAAAAAGCAAAAGCTTTCGACGGCTCCGCACTCGTAGGAAATTTTGTTCCTGTAAGTAGCTTTGAGTCAACCGAAAATCTTACCTTCGAACTTCGAAAAAATAATGTTAGCGTACAGAACGGAAATTCCGCGATGATGCTCACCAAAATAAACGATTTAATTGCCTACATTTCGACGTTCTTTACCCTAAAAATTGGCGATCTTATCTTCACCGGAACTCCCGCCGGCGTGGGTAAAGTCGAAGAAAACGACCTACTAGAAGGCTATCTTGAAAACCAAAAACTATTTCGATTACAAATTAAATAATGGCACTACACTACAACCTCGCTAAAGTATATGCAATTTCCGAAAACGACGACGAGTTTGCCAAGCAAATAGCGCTACTTTTCGTATCTGAAGTTCCAAATGAAATGGAACTTATTAAAGAAGGTATCGAAACAAAACAATACGAACAAGCTCGCGCGTCGGCTCATAAAATAAAACCAAACTTCGACCTTCTTGGAATGGATAACGCCTTCGAAGAAGTTAAATTAGTCGAAGCATGGGCCAAAAGAAAAGGCAAACGCAGAGAAATTAAAGACACCTACAAAGATTTATCCGCACGTGTAGATAAAGCCGTTCGCGAAATCATGAAAGACTTTTCGCTATAAGCAACATATAAAACTAATGAAAGCAGCAATTCTGACTATTGGCGACGAAATTCTCATCGGACAAATTGTCGACACCAACTCTTCGTTTATCGCAAAAGAACTCGATAAAATTGGCATCGCAACCCTAGAAATGCGCTCCATTTCCGACGACCGTCAGCACATTCTTGCCACCTTTCAAGAACTGCAAAATCAATTCGATTTAGTCGTAATTACCGGCGGTTTAGGCCCAACAAAAGACGACATCACCAAAAAAACCATCGCCGAATATTTTAACGATACGCTCGTTGAAAACACAGATGTCCTTGAACACGTGCGTCAGATGTTGGAAAAGTATTTCAACCGACCGCTGTCGCAACTCAATAAAGATCAGGCGCTTGTTCCAACGCAAGCCACCATCTTGTTCAACGATTACGGAACAGCTCCCGGCATGTGGTTGCAGAAAGAAAATACCGTTTTCGTTTCGCTACCAGGCGTTCCGTACGAAATGAAACACCTCGTAAAAGACCGTCTGATTCCGCTTTTGGTTGAAAAATACGACCGCCCGTTTATCATTCACCAAACAATTATGACCTACGGGCAAGGGGAAAGCCTCATTGCCGAACGCATCGCACACTGGGAAGATGCCTTACCCGAATTCGTTAAATTAGCGTATTTGCCGAGTCCCGGTCGTGTGCGTTTACGACTCACAGCGCGCGGCAGTAACGAACAGCTGCTTAAAGACGCCGTGAAAGCGCAAGTCGATTTACTCCAAGAAATCATTGCCGACATTATCGTTGGCACCGAAGAAACCGATTCGATCGAAGTAGTTGTGGGTCGTAAATTAACGCAGGCCAAACGAAGCATAGCTACTGCGGAAAGCTGCACCGGCGGAAAAATAGCGCAGGTGCTCAGCAGTGTGGCGGGAGCTTCGCAGTACTTTTACGGCAGTATAGTAACGTATCGCACCGAATCTAAAACCGAATTGCTGGGCATTTCAGAACAAACCTTAAGCGAATTTGGTGTCGTTAGTGCCGAAACAGCAAAGCAAATGGCAACGGCGGTTCAAGCAAAATTCGGAACCGATTTTGCATTGGCAACTACCGGAAATGCAGGTCCGAGCGCCGGCGACGAGCGGCAGCCTGTTGGTAAGGTTTTTATCGGGCTGGCCACGCCAAATGGAGTAGAAGCATACGAGTTCGACTTCGGGCAACCGCGCGAAAAAGTCATCGATCGAGCGGTCGCAAAAGCCCTAGAATTACTGCAAAAAGAAATTTTAAAATTTTTGTAATTATAATTTTGCTGTAAGGTTTCTTTTCACTTACTTTGCACGCTCAATTTGAATAACGAATTAAAGATTACGATAATGTCAAGAGTTTGCGACTTAACAGGTAAAAGAGCGATGGTTGGTAACAACGTATCGCATGCGATGAACAAGACGAAAAGAAAATTTTCGGTTAACTTGATTAAAAAACGTTTCTATTCTGTAGAAGAAGGACGTTGGATTACGCTGCGTGTTGCCGCTTCTACCATCAAAACCATTAACAAGAAAGGTTTCGAGGCTGTTGTGAAGCAAGCTCAGAAAGACGGTTTTATCGGTTAATCCTAAAAAATACGCACAATGGCAAAGAAAGGTAACAGAATTCAGGTAATTTTAGAGTGTACAGAGCACAAGACATCTGGTGTTCCAGGTACATCTCGTTATATCACAACAAAAAACAAAAAGAACACGCCCGATCGTATGGAGATTAAAAAATTCAACCCGATCTTGAAGCGCGTAACTGTTCACAAAGAAATCAAGTAATTTTAGGAACTCATGGCAAAGAAAACCGTAGCAACGTTACAAACACAATCAAAAAGATTGTCAAAAGCTATCAAAATGGTGAAATCTCCTAAAACCGGAGCGTACGTGTTCGTTGAGGCTATCATGACTCCCGAGCAAGTAGACGAGTTTTTGAAAAAGAAATAATCACAACTTGACCAGCATAAGCCGCTTTCTCATGGAAGGCGGCTTTTTTATTTATCTTTGTTTTTTAGAAGCTTTTTCCCGCTTTTCACTCCAATCTTTTTTGCGGCTTAAGCCGAACCGCAAAAAAGGATTTCCGTTGCAATCGGGGCTAGGGCATTCGTTACCAAAATAGTACACACATGAATTTCTTCAAGAAAATCTTCTCTTCCGAAAAAAAAGAAACACTCGATAAAGGACTCGAAAAAACCAAAACCAGCTTCTTCGGAAAGCTGACTAAAGCTATTGCCGGAAAATCCAAAGTCGACGATGAGGTACTCGATAATCTCGAAGAAATCCTAATTAGTTCCGACGTAGGTGTAAATACGACCATCAAAATCATCGAACGAATCGAAAAACGCGTGGCCGCCGATAAATACCTCGGAACCGCCGAACTTAACCAAATTCTTCGCGATGAAATTTCGGCCCTTTTAGCCGAAACCAACTCCGGAAACGAAACCGATTTTAGTATCCCGACCGGTAAAAAACCATACGTAATTATGGTTGTGGGCGTAAACGGTGTCGGAAAAACCACTACTATTGGCAAACTTGCATCACAATTAAAGGCGGCAGGCTATTCGGTTGTGCTCGGAGCGGCCGATACCTTTCGCGCAGCTGCCATCGATCAGTTACAAATTTGGGCCGATCGGGTAGGAGTGCCGTTGGTAAAACAAAATATGGGTAGCGATCCGGCTTCTGTAGCTTTCGATACGCTAACATCTGCCGTAGCTCAAAACGCCGACGTCGTGATCATCGATACCGCTGGGCGTTTACACAATAAGGTAAACCTCATGAACGAACTTTCGAAAGTAAAGCGTGTGATGCAAAAAGTAGTTTCCGATGCACCACACGACGTCATGCTCGTACTCGACGGTTCAACCGGACAAAACGCTTTCGAACAAGCGAAACAATTCACCGCAGCTACCGAAGTTACTTCGCTTGCGGTCACCAAACTCGACGGAACGGCAAAAGGCGGCGTGGTTATTGGTATCTCCGACCAATTTCAAATTCCTGTGCGTTACATCGGCGTTGGGGAAGGTATCAACGATTTGCAAGTATTCAACAAATTCGAATTTGTAGATTCGTTTTTTAAGTAAACGAAATTATTTTGCTTCCAGAGATTTGGAAGACTTTCATAAGATTTAAGTGGTTTTTATCATAGGTAAATTTTGATAGAATTATCAATTCATCGTAGCCGTTTGCGAATTAGCCTTGGAGTCAGATTTACGATTGTCGATTTGATATCGAATGTTTTTTGAACTTTCGTTGGTTAGTGTTTTTTTTCGCGCGAACGGGTGGAGCGGCATCCTTTTCGGCGTTACGGAGTTTCCACTAAACGTCTGCCGAAAAGATACAGCGGAACACGTGACGGCTTGTACTTTTTCTGCGCAGCGATGAATGGCTTGCCGGCGCGCCCAAAAAAAGTTTAAATCGAGCGGCAAGTTTACTTTGAAAATTCACTTTCTTGTCTTGACTTAATTCAGATAGGTTCGCCTTTTCAAAGTTTTATTGAGCAGTTTTCAAATTATTTAAGCTTTTTGTCTAAGAAGGCTTCTATTTCAAATGGCGATAAATCAATAGCTACAACAACGCCATTTGGATCGATCAGAAAATTACTAGGTATTCCAAAAACGTTAAACTTTACAACAATGTCATTTACAAATTCGTTGTCTAATCTAACGTGGCGCGCCTCAAGTTTGTCTTTTGCAATAGCTTTCGTCCATAATTTTTCATCTTTATCTAGGGACAAAGCGATAATTTCGAAACCTTTTGACTTATAAGTTGTTTGAATTTTTTTCAAATGTTTGAAATTTTTTCTGCAAGGTTCGCACCAACTAGACCAAAAGTCAATCAAGTAGTATTGGCCAATACATGTTTGGTTTGTGACGGTGTTTTTGTTTATATCTTGTACCTCAAATTTTGGTACATAATCTCCAATTTTCAATCTTTTTTCAGGAAACAATCTGTATT
>CALRVY020000192.1:0-4951 GCA_943371725.1 Pseudanabaena sp. UWO311
CAACGAACAAAGAGTTGATTTTCGCCTTGAACCCAATAGTTGAAGTCGCCAATGACCGAAACAGTTCGTGCACTTGGCGCCCAAACGGCAAAGTAAACGCCTTCAACGCCATCGACCGTTAGCGGATGTGCTCCCAATTTTTCGTACAGTTGAAAGTGTTTTCCAGCCTTGAATAAATTGATGTCGAAGTCTGTAAATAGGGAAAAAGCTCGTTTTTGGTTCATGGTTTTAATTGTTAAAATGCATAATACTAGCAATTCCAGTAAGGGGAATTACAGCCCAGCGCGGACGCGAATTGAGTTCGTAACCCAGTTCGTAGACCGCTTTTTCGAGTATGCAATATTTTAGAAGGAAATCGATTTCTTTTTTATAGCCAATATTTAAGTTACCCGCTTGCGCCACTTCGGTATAGGTTTGCAAAAATACGCCTACAAAGTAATTAAAGAGTACTTCTCCAGCCTGAAATAGTTCTTCTTGTGAGTACGGATATTTGTCTTTGTTGTTGAAAATTGTAGCGTAAATTGCGTAGTGAAAGGAGCGGAACATACCGGCTACATCTTTCAATGGCGGTTGTTTTACTTTACGATCGCGAATGGTACTTTCTGGTTCACCTTCAAAATCAAGCAAATAGAAATCTTCGCCGTTCACCAATACCTGACCCAAATGGTAATCGCCGTGAATTCGGATGCGTTCCGATTTCATTTTCGTCCAATCGAATTCTAAAAATACTTTTCGAATTTCTTTTTTGTTTTCCAAGAACTGATTTGCTAATTCGAGTGCCAAACCATCGAGTTTATGCAAGTTGTTTTCTAGAATATTTAACCGGTTTTGGAACTGATACGTGAGGCGGTTTTTGAGCCAAACGGTATAATCGCCGTTGTACGTAGTTGGCGTAAAAGCGGTATCGTGGATATCGCCGCCAAGCGCAATGTGCATTTCGGCAGTTCGTGTGGCAAGTGTGTGAATACGAAGAAAAATGGATAGGCCCGCCCAATCAATGATTTCATGCGGTACTTCATTAATTTTCAGTCGCTTGAAAAGCTCGATTTCAGGCAAATTTGCTGTTTTGATTTTACGAATAGCGAGATTCGAGAATACACGATCACATTCGTCGAGCATAAATTGCCATGCATCACCTTGATTGGAAACTAATTCTTGCATTAGTCCCAACGTAATTTTTCCTTCCATAAGTTCAACACTGATAGAGCCATAATACGCAGGTGAACTCTTGAAATCCATTCGTTCGGTTAGAAAACGACTGATTTCGTAATCTGGATTCGTACTGATGTAAATGCGTCGAAATATCTTCAAAACTAATTTGTTATTGAAGATAATCGACGTGTTGGATTGTTCAACGCCCATAAATCGCGACGATTCGTAAGCCGTTTCTTCTAATTTCTCACCACGATGAAATTTAACTTTAGATGAGTCTTTTTCTTTTCCAGTTAAAATTCTATCAAACAATAATTTACGGAAGTCTTCTTGATGTAATGCATCAACTAAAAATCCTTCCAAGCCATTCATTTTCACAGGCGCGATTATGGTACTGGTATCCAGCTCATCGGCAGCCATGAACGAAATCGGCATAAAGTAATGTTGGTAAAATGCTTCTTTGAAATTCACTTCCAATAAAACACCGTAGTAGGTATTTTTCTTACTCGTGATTTTAAAGTATTCTACAACTTCGATATACTTAAGGGTACTTGCCTTTCCACCATACCATCGTTTATTGATGATGTAATTTTCGAGAATATCGGAAGAGAACACCTTTACAAATTCAGCGTCTTCAAAAGCTGTTTTCCAATCGGTTTTGAAAACAAACGGATTTTGATATTCTTCTAGATTGAGTTTGCTTTCACTCATGGTTATGCGATTTTAAACAAATGAAAAGGCAATTCGGGTTTCAACTCTACAAAATTCCATTCTTTATCCCACCAATAGGTATTTCCTGTGATTTGATCGGTTAATTGTAGCGGATTGCTTCCAATTTTCTCGATTGGAATGCGAATACTTGTTTGAATTGGAAATTGGTCGTTTAGACTAACAACCATTAATGTGCGATCGGAGAAATTGTCGTTGTACTTAATGTATGCCATGACGCTATCGCTGCCGGTATCGCAGAAAATTATGTTATTGGTTTGTTGAAGCGATTCGTGTGCACGGCGCAGGAAGTTCAAACGTGTGATTAACATAATCAGCTTGTTTTTGTGGTTCCAATCCCAGTGATACACTTCGTATTTTTCGGAATTTAGATACTCTTCTTTGCCTGCTGCCATGGGTGTAGAAACCATATATTCGAAAACAGGACCGTAAATACCCACGCTTGAACTCAACGTAGCAGCTAAGAAATAGCGTTGTAAATGTTTGCTTTCGTTGGCAAATTGCAAGCCAAACGGATTGATATCGGGTGTGTTTGGCCAGAAATTCGGGCGGTAAAATTCCTTCTGTTCGGTTTGAGTAAGTTCTTCAACGTATTGTTGCAATTCTTGTTTGGTGTTACGCCAAGTAAAATAGGTATACGACTGTGTAAAGCCTTGTTTAGCAAGCTCGTTCATGATTTTCGGTCGCGTAAATGCTTCAGAAAGGAACAATACATCGGGATGTTTTTTCTTTATTTCAGAAATCAACCAACCCCAGAAATAGAATGGTTTCGTATGTGGGTTATCCACACGGAATACTTTGATATCGCATTCTTCAATCCAAAATAAAGCCGTTGCTAGCAGTTCGTTCCACAAATTCTCCCAATCGGTTGACTCGAAATAAATGGGTTGAATATCTTGATATTTCTTTGGAGGATTTTCTGCATACTGTACAGTACCGTCTGGACGCCATTTAAACCATTCTTTGTGTTCTTTCACCCAAGGATGATCGGGAGCTGCTTGCAAGGCGTAATCCATGGCTACTTCGATTCCGAGAGCTTTTGCGGCTTGAACAAGAGATTTAAAATCATCTAAAGTTCCCAAATCGGGATGCGTGGCTTTGTGTCCTCCGTACTGAGAGCCAATTCCCCACGGCGAACCTACATCACCCGGCTCAGCGTTTGTGGCGTTGTTTTTACCTTTTCGGTTTACTTCGCCAATGGGGTGTATTGGTGGGAAATACAAGGTATCAAATCCCATTTCCGCAACCCGTGGCAATAAACGTTCGCAATCTTTGAATGTTCCGTGTTTGCCGGATTCTTGCGACGCTGAACGCGGAAAAAATTCGTACCAAGTACTGAATAACGCCTTCTTACGATCGACGTACACTGCTAATTCGGTAGATGTGTTGGCAAGGAAACGTTCGGGATATTTTTTTAAAACAGCAGTTAATTCAGGCGACATCGCGTGTTGAATCGCTTCGTGATAGTCTTTTTCCGATTTAAAAATCTTTTCGACTTCTTTCAAGTAGGCTTTCTCTTCTTTGGTTGCTTGTTTTTGAATGGCTTTTACATACTCGGCGCCTTCGAGTAATTCGGATTTTACGTGTTGTGAATCGTGAATTTTACGTTCGGTTCCGTGTTGCCAGTTGAGCGCGTAATCAACCCAACCTTCGATTTGATAGGAGTAAAAACCTTGCTTTTCAACTTTAAAGGTGGCCTCGTAACCGTCGTTTTGCGTAGGTTTCATGCGTACTTCCGACCAGCTTTTTTCGGATTCGTGTTTGTATTTTAGTGCAACTTCGATCAAATCGTGACCATCGCCAAAAACATCAGCGGTTACATGAATGTATTGCCCGACGATACGTTTAATGGCAAATGCTCCGTTGTCGAGTTGTGGTTTTACGTTTTCAATGATAATTCGAGTTTGATTGCGCATTTTGTGTTTTTTTTAAGACACGGAAATTTAGTAAAAATTCGATAATGCGGTAACTTGCGTGAAGTTTTGCGAAAAAAGCAAAGAATTTCACTAAACGTATTTTTGCATTGAAAATTCCAATAGCCATAAGGCGTTCCGCCAAATTATTAGCAGTTATTTCACCGAAATTGGCAACGCGATTTGCAGTGAAATTATTCATAAGTCCACTCCGACACGACATTCCCAAACGAGAATTGGATTACGATCGTAAGGCAACGCATCGCCGTATGTTTGTTCATGAGATCCAAAAAGAGATAGAAGTTTACGTTTTTGGAAGTGGTTCAAGAACTATTTTGATATCGCATGGTTGGAGCGGTCGCGGAACACAGTTGTTTAAAATTGCCGAGCGTTTGGCGAATTCCGGTTTTCGAATAGTCAGTTTCGATGGTCCCTCGCATGGACGCTCGACGGGAAAAACGACCTTAATGATTGAATTCATTGCCAGCATTTTGCAATTACAGAAAGAGTTTGGAGGTTTTTACGCCGCGGTCGGGCATTCGCTTGGTGGAATGTCGATATTAAACGCATCGGTTCGAGGTTTAGAAGTGGAGAAAATCGTTACCATTGGCGCTGGCGATGTTATTTACGATATCATTTTGGATTTTGTGAAGCAACTCGGATTAGACGAAAGTTATGCCAAGCGCATGCAGCATTATTTTGAGAAAAAGTACAAAATGAAAATGCACGATTTATCGGCTTCGGTAGCTGCTGCAGGAGTTAAGCAGCCAACTTTGGTCGTACACGATACGCAAGACGACGATGTTCCGGTGTCTTGTGCCTATGCTATTGCAGAAAAATTGAAAAACGGCAATTTATTGATTACAGAACGCCTAGGGCATCGCAAGATTTTAGGTGATGCAAACGTGATAAACCAAATAGACGACTTTTTACGTATAGATAAGTAAAGGAAAATTATGAAACGATACATTTTATTGACGATACTGCTTTTGCAATTTACTGCTTGTAATGGACAAGCCAAAAGTTCGGTAAAAGCGGCTCCTGCTGTTGCAGCAAAATCTGAATTGCCAAAAACCGACGCTGAGTGGCGCAAAGTTTTAACGCCTGAACAATACGAGGTTTTGCGAGAAAAAGGAACTGAGCGCCCGTTTACAGGT
>CALRVY020000193.1:0-4875 GCA_943371725.1 Pseudanabaena sp. UWO311
GGCTTCGTAAAAGTTGCCGATGCCATGCTCGGACAAGGCGTAGTGTAAGCAGATTATTAATTCAAGTTGAAAGAACCTCGATGATGACATTCATCGGGGTTTTTTATTTCACAGTTTAAATTGCAGCAAAATTCAACCTGAACAAAAAAAGTAGCGTATCAGAACCTATATTTACAATTAGAAATTTTGCTGTATGATCCCATTTTTTAATAACTTAAAACCAGAAAAAAATATTCTTGGAGCAGCAATTTTCTATTTGTTTGTTTGTGTAATTTTCATAGCAAAGTACTCTTACAATAAATTAGGATATGGTATTGTAAACCAAAGTCTTGCCTCGCTGTTTTTTCTCATAACGATACTCTTTTTAACCCAATTCTATCAAAATTTTTCAACAAAAGTTCGCGGCAAAACGATCTTCATTAGCGCGCTCACTGCCGCCGTTTTTGCAATGATAGCACTTATATATTCTGTCGACTTAAATTCACTTGACGTCGACCGCTGGTCGGCATTTGATGTTGCAGTAAAATCGGTTTTAAATCAGCAATATCCGTATGACAAAATTGATCATTTGGGCGGAAGAACGTCGAACTTTCCCGGTTTAATTTTGTTAGGAATGCCTGCATATTTGTTTCAAAACATGGGTATGTTTACCGTTTTTAGCAGCGTTATTTTTGGTTTTGCTTTGTTGAAATCTTTTTCCAACGAAAAAGCGTTACTCGTGCTTTTTCTATTATTCGCAAGTATTCCATTTTGGTGGGAGATATATGTGGTGAGCGATTTAATGGGGAATTTTCTTTTAATCGCAAGTTTTTTGTTGTTAGCTCCGGTAGACATTTCAAGTCTGAAAACTTGGAGTATCATATATATTGCTATTATAGCCGCGTTATTAGCATATACTCGAATACCTGCAGCCATGCTAATTGGAACCTATTTCTTCCAACAAATAGTAGGCTTGAAAAATCCTTCACAAATCGAAAGTAAAAAGCGGGTATACAAAATGGCTTTAGCGATCTTTATTTTCTGTACAACAATAACACTGCTTACCTTTTGGGTTTTTTCTTTAGCACCAAACTGGCAAACTATCGAAAAATACAATCCGTTTTCATTGCAAAGTTCGTATTTACCTATTACTGTGAACTTACTCTGCGGATTACTTCCTTTTATACTATTATTCTTAGTGAAGAAAGATCAACTTCAACTAATTAAAATTGGTGGAATTTCACTTGCTATTCCGGTTTTTTTAAGCTTCGCCTATACATTAAACGAGTGTGGTTGGCACGCTTGCATTTACGAAAGCAAATTCGATATATCTTACTTCAACATGGCACTCCCTTTTGCAATAGTAATCATCGTTTCTTCGCTGCCAAATACACCCCGCTCAAAACCACAGCCGCACCCAACAACTGAATAAGCGTTAACGATTCGCCGTCGAATAAGCCCCAACAAAATGCAACAACCGGAATTAAATACGTTACCGAAGTTGCGAAAACGGGCGACGAAATTTGAATGAGTTTGAAGAAAACAATATTGGCCAAACCGGTTCCAACGATTCCTAAAATAGCTACGAAAAACAACGCATGAACAACACTTTCATCGCTAATGTTTGCATGAATTCCGGTGCACGCCAAAACTATAGAGGCTGGCACTAACATTACCGCAAAATTCCCAACAGTAATCGTAAACGGCGGAATATCGCTCAGAAATTTATTGATTAAATTTACGTTGATTGCATAACATATCGATGCTATAACGATGAAGGCTGCAAATCGATAGTCTTGTTCCGGATGGTTCGCGGCACCATTCAAGATCAGAATCAAACTGCCCGACAAACCAATAACTACACCCAGCATTTGCCTGCGCACAAAAGTGGCCCCAAAACCAATAATACCAATGATAAAGGTATTCAGCGGCGTAAGCGAATTGAGCACCGCACTAACGGTACTGCTGATGTAAACTTGCGCAGTGGCAAACAAAAACGCGGGAATAAAAGTTCCGAACAAAGAAGTAAGTGCAATGTATTTCCATTTATAAGACGGAACTTTTGTTACTTGATTGGCGCCAATTAACATCAGAAACAAAGCCGCAAACACGATACGCGAAGCACCAACTTGAATGGGCGACAGTCCTGTCAAACCTTTCTTAATCAAAATAAAAGAGCTTCCCCAAACCAATGCTAATGCCACTAAAAGAACCCATTTTTGTTGTTTCATACTGCCTTGTTGGGAATAAAGCAGCAAATTTGGGATTTTTACAACACAATAGTATATTTACTTTATTATTTTTGTTTCAAAATTAAATACTTAGATATGAAAAACTGGAAATCTGCCATATTGCTTTTCGCTTTAGCTGTTAGTTTTACTGCATGTAAGAAAGAAGCAGTAGAGACAAAGAAGGAAGTTGCTGAAAAGAAAACCCTTGCTGCTGGTGAAACAGCAACTGCTAGCTTCAAAATTGAAGGCATGAGTTGTGCCGTGATGTGTGCATCGAAAATTGAAAAAGAATTGCAGCAAACCGAAGGAGTTAGTAACGCTAAAGTTGATTTTGAGAAAAAAACAGCTACTGTTGAATACAATAGCTCGGTTGTTACACCTTCAGATTTAGCGACTAAAGTTGAAGCTGTTGCTGATGGAAAAACCTACAAGGTAAGCGACGTGAAATCGAGTACCGATAAAGCATCGCTTTACGAAGAGGAGCCTAAAAAAGCAAAGAAGACTAAAAAATCTAAGAAAGCTGCAAAAGAAGAAGCCGCTAAGGCCGAAACTGCTGCTCCTGCCGCATCTTGTTCTAGCGAAGCACCAAAAGCAACGTCGAAGCCAGGCGGATGTTGCGCTTCGAAAAAGAAAAGCTGTAGCTCTGAAAGCGGAACTTTATAAGAGAAACAGTTCAAATAAAATGGAAGGTCGCCACGTGCGGCCTTTTTTATTGCTTTCAACTTGAAATTATTACGATCGCTTCTTTTTGGGCACATCCCACCGCAAAATGTAGTGGAATTTTGGTTTGCGGCGGGTCGGGCTTTACACTGCAAACCTGAACTCGATTTAAAAATTAAAGTCAGAAAATATTTAAATGGTTGAATACGAGGCGCACTTTATTTGAGATACTGTAGTATCGCAAATAAATGCAACGAAGTAAGCGACCGTTTAAATATTTAGCGACCGCGATTTACTAAGATTTTGTAGTAGTATAAATCTCAATGTATTATGAAATCGCGATCTGACAAAGATTTTTAATCGAGTTCAGGTTGTAAGCCGGACCAAACAAAAGCGTTTCAGCCAAATTGCGTTACGGCTTCCGCTGGTCGCCGCGCCGCAACAGGCTTCAATCGCTTTCGCTTAGCACGGCTTTTCGTTGCAATCCCTTGTGCAACAGCGTTACCCAAAAGATGTACCTTCAAACGTTTTTTACGCACATTTTCGGTAACGATTTTCGCAGCCGCGGTTGCAGCGAAAAACCCGGAACAAAAAATAAATAACAAAAAACGCAACGAAAAGGCGACCAAAGGAAGCCCTTTTGGTTGGGATTTTTTGTATGAATTTTTGTGAGGATTTGTAGCAAAAAACGCGAATTGCTGCCCAAAAAAAGAAAAAACTACAATTGTGTTTTCTTTTCGACAGGCAAGGCTATTTTGGGTGATGCTGCCTCGACTCCGCGTTCCCAGCGAAGTGTTTCGAGCAAGCGACGCATATCGTTTTTAACGTAAGCGGCGGCTGGTAGTAGCGAATCGAAATTGGGTTTGGCGTAAAAATAAACCGAACAGTCAATAAAATGGCGCAGGCTGTCGGTAGCGTAAAACTGTCCGTTCGTAGCGGCATTGCCGTTCACCTCATAAAACATTCCGTAAACCTTGTCGGAGTTATTTAGGAAAGGCTGTTCCATAATATCGTCGGCTTTAATGACGTGTTTGTAGGTGAGTTTTTGGGCGTCGCGGAGCAAAGCGGTAATATTATTGGAAACGGGTTTGTAGGACAAATAAATCGTTGCCTTCATTTTTGGATAATTGATCTCAATTGCGCAGTCGGATTTGACTTTCACAACGGCATCGGAATTAACATCGAAGGTATAAGGACATGGGCCAACGTACGGCTTGTATTTTGGAAAAGCATAATCGAGTCGCAGCTGTGCTTCGGGTTTTGGCAAAGATTCTTGTTTGCAAGCGCACAAAGTGACAACGAGCAAAAAAGCAAGAATCGATTTACATTTAACCGAACAATTGTACACCTTCATGAGCAGCAATTAGGGCATATCGTTATCAGGCATTCCGTAATGCGCTTCGCCCGATTTGCTGTGATCGTTATCTTTTTTGACACTCAGAAAGGTAAATTCGGTGACTTGAATTTCGGTGGTATATTTGGTAGAACCGTCTTCTGCCTGCCATTGTCGCGACTTAATTCGTCCTTCAACGTAAATTTTGTCGCCTTTGGAAAGGTATTTTTCACAAATTTCGGCTGCTTTGTTTCGCACAACCAAATTGTGCCATTCTGTAGAAGTTAGTTTTTCTCCAGTGGTTTTATTAACGTACACTTCGTTGGTAGCCAGCGGAAAGCGTCCGATACAATTTCCACCATCGAAGTAGTGCATTTTTACATCGTCTCCTAAATGACCGATTAGCATGACTTTATTGAGCGTTCCGTTATTCATTTTTGATGGCTTTTAAATCTAAAATTTGAGTTTGCTGAAAAAGGGTTAACAGAACGTTGCATATCAAACCTATACGTGCTAAATCTCTAACAATTTAGCGCTATACACAAACCAAGATGCTTTGTTTACTAGGTTTCTTGTTTTACCTGAGTATCGCAAGAGAAGTCAAACTAGTTAGCAGCTTTCTTGTGCTTTCTGCCTTCGATTTTAAATCAAACTCAGCTTCAAATGTAATCA
>CALRVY020000194.1:0-4868 GCA_943371725.1 Pseudanabaena sp. UWO311
AAAAAGGGTACAGTAACGCTCCGGGGCCTCCAGCCCGCCTCCGGTTTAAAAATACAAAATCGATTTTTGACAGACGAATTTTAAGCGTGTTTAAACGTTTATAAACGTTTAGGTTGGTTATGAACAATTTAATTTGCCCAAATTCCCTGCTTTATTTACACGCTTTCACAGTTTACTCAATAAGTGTTAAAACTGATTTAAACGATCTAACACAAATTTTCTGCGAACTCATGTTGTTTAAAAAGAGTTTAGATACTACTTTTTGTGCACTTTCTTCGCGCAACCGATTGAGCGGATTAGCCCGCAGATGAGCCCCGATGCAGAGAGGGGCGAAGCGAGGACTATAAGCGAAAGCGGGACGGCAAAACCGCACGGAATTTCCACTATATAGTTTTGCCGATGCGCCCAAAAAATCGGATCACTAAAAAGTAATCCAACTTTTAGTTTTTTGGAGAAAAAAATGAGGTTTTATCCGTTAAAAGAATACTTGCGACTACTTTCCTTAACAACACAATTTTGTGTGTGATGCTAAGCGATTTTTGTTTTGCTTTTATGGCTCCGCAGGCTTATTTCTACCCCTAAAACTAAGGCAATTCCGGCACAGTATGCCACAATATCTGCCCATGCAAATGAGGTTCCAATTATAGCTCTGGCTAAACCAGATTTTTCTAGTCCTAAATGAAATATAAGACCAAAATATTGTGCTGTTTCCACAGCGAAAGCAAATAGCAAAACACCGATTGCAGTGGGCCATACAGACCAATTAAATACCGACTTTATAGCGCAATAAATTAATATCACCACTAAAACGTCGCCAAGATACGGACGAATAAAAGAGTCGTGTACGAACAGCGCAATTAGTACCTCAATTATAAAAAGCACCACGGTGGCAACAAAGTAGTGCCGATTTAGTCCTAAGATTTTCATTGACAATAGTTTTGTTGTCGATTTAATCTTCCGTAATCGTGTACGTCAAGCTCGTTCTTTCACCTAGATTAAAGAAGCCCAA
This sequence comes from Pseudanabaena sp. UWO311, assembly GCA_943371725.1. GTDB lineage: Bacteria > Bacteroidota > Bacteroidia > Flavobacteriales > Flavobacteriaceae > Flavobacterium. Next base: position 1,010 of record CALRVY020000194.1, read on the forward strand.
GGGGAAATTCTCTGGATTCGTTGTGTTTACGATGTTTCCACGAACTGTTGCCGGTGGTGATTGAAAAGGACTTCCGCCGTTACTGCCCGAGATACTTAATAAGATGTTCATGTAATTGTAATACCGTTCGGAAATACCCATCATGCTGATTTCAATATCTTGACCTACTTCTAAATTCTCGTCTGTGAAATAATCAAAAATTTGATTTCCTTGATTAAAACGATCGTCTGTTACTTCAAAGAATGGAATTGCGGCATATGCTGCTTTGTATCGGAACAAATAAAAGTCGACACTTGGCGCCGGATCGGTGTAAAATGTTTTCAGTTCGATGTCTTCGCCAGTAAATCCGCCTGCTAAATTTTGCTCCACTCGATCAATTACGGGCACTGCTTTCAATGTTTCGGTTGCCGAATATATTTGACCACCGACCACAACAGTTAACGTATAAACTTCGTCGATTTCAGGAATAAAATTTTCACATATATAATTTCCGGTATTGGGCTGATTCACGAAATCAAATGTTAATCCACCTTGCGAAGTTACCGTAACTGTTGCGTCCTTTACAGTTGGTATGAGTTGGCTGTTAAACGGCGCTGTTTTTGAAAGTTTAATGATTTGTACATTACCAGCAGTTCCTTTTTCCCATTGTATTGAAGCATCGATAACCAGTTTTTCAGGAGCTGTATCGAGTTGGACGTCAATTACTTTTTCGCAAGAACTTAAGGTAATTATTAAACCTACAAGCAGCGCTATTTTTGCTATTCTTTTTTTCATTTTTCTTAAAATTTGAAGTTGTAACTAACCGCTGGTACTGCACCAAAAATCGAGAATCGAGCCGCTTCGTTGCGACCTGTAAACTCGTTTTGCGAGAAGCTAATTGAAGCTGCATTCTGACGGTTGTACACGTTGTACACACTAAAAACCCACTCGCTTTGCCAACCTTTTTTCTTATCGGGCTTTGGTGTGTAAGTTACTGCTAGATCGAGGTGGTGGAAGGTTGGGAGTCGATCACCGTTTCGCAAACCATAACTCGGAACGGTAATGCCTTGATATTGATACTGACCGTTTGGAAACGTTGCCGGTTGCCCAGTTTGTAATATGAAATTCGCAGAATACGACCATTTTTTTGACGGTACGTAACTACTCGTTATTGCCAAATTATGCGTTTTATCGAATACGGAAGAATACCACTGACCATTGTTAATTCCGGTTTCAAGCGGATTTCTACCCGGCGTTCGTTGTTCAGAACGTGACAGTGTGTACGAAACCCAACCGTTTATTTTCCCAGAGTTTTTTCGCGCTAAAATTTCCAGACCGTAAGCACGTAATTCGCCGTTTAAAGTAACTTGCTCTAGAGCATCGTTGGCAATAAGATCGGCGCCATCAATGTAATCAATTCTATTTTGCACGGTTTTATAAAACGATTCCACTTCAAGAGAATAATCTCCGTTGTTGAAATTTTTAAAATATCCCACGGCAGTCTGATCGGCAATTTGCGGTTTTATGTATTGGTCGCTCGGTGTCCAAACATCCAATGGCGTTGGCGATGCCGTATTAGTTACCAGCTGTAAATATTGTACCATACGATTGAAACTGGCCTTGAAAGAAGTATCGTCGTTTAAGGCATACGAAACTGAGAAACGCGGTTCGAGGTAATCGTAGGTTTGAATCACTTCTCCAGAATCGTACTGACGCGTGCCAATGGGCGTTGCTTTTTCGTAAATCTGCAATTCTTGGTTAAAAATTACAGGATTATTGTCGGTATATAAATTTACATTTGATTGGCCCATACGGTAAAACTGACTGTAACGCAAGCCGTAGTAAAAGCTCAGTTTATCGGTTGCTTTGTGTTCAGCTTCGAAATATGCCGCCGGTTCAAAAGCGTATTTTTTGTCGAGCTGGCGGCGGTTTATACCCGAATTTTCTCCAACCGGAATAATAGTTCCAGGATTAAAATCGTAATAAATGGCGTTAACACCATAGCCGAGTTTCCACGTATTGCTTAAATAATGTTTGAAATCGTATTTGATGTTGTAATTTTTAATACCGGAATCGTATTTGAAACCAATAAAATCGAGCGTTAATCCGTAATAATAATCGCTGTAAATAGCCGATAAGTTACTGAATAACTTATCGTTGTACACATGATTCCAGCGTAGGTTCAAGGTTGCATTTCCGTAAATGTTTTCGAAACTACCTGCAAGATTAAAGACATCGCGACCAAAATATCCGGAAAGATATAAACTGTTATTATCGTTAAGTTTATAGCTGATTTTTGTATTTAAATCGTAGAAATAAGCGCTGTTTTGATTGTCGGTTAACTTCAAGAATAAATGTGCATACGACGATCGACCAGCAACCAGGAACGAACCTTTGTCTTTGTGAAACGGACCTTCAGCCAATAAGCGACTTGCAATTAATCCGATTCCGCCCGTCATCGAGAATTTTTTAGAATTCCCGTCTTTTTGGTAAATATCTAAAACCGACGACGCTCGGCCGCCAAAACGCGATGGAATACCTCCTTTGTACAACTTTAAATCTTTTATAGCATCGGGATTGAACACTGAAAAGAAGCCAAACACGTGCGAGGAATTAAAAATAACAGCCTCGTCTAATAGAATTAAGTTTTGGTCGGCACCACCGCCACGAACGTTAAAGCCCGATGCCCCTTCGCCCGCATTGGTAACGCCGGGTAGCAGCAAAATCGATTTAATAACGTCGACTTCCCCCAAAACCACGGGCATTTTTTTAATGGTTTCGATCGAGAGCTTATTAACACTCATTTCGGGTCGACGGATCACTGCTTTTGGCTTTTCGGTGATGACAACTTCTTCCAAAACTTCGCCTTCTTCACTTAAACTGATGTTCTTTCGAATATCGTTTACTAATTGAAATTCAATAGTTTGAGTAGAGTAGCCCACGTACGAAATCTCCAGATTGTAGGTTCCTTCCGGAAGAGTGATCGAGAAAAATCCGTACTCATTTGTAGCTGTACCCGCTTTGGTTTGCGGATCGAAAACATTGACTCCAATAAGCGTTTCGTTGGTCTGACTATCGGTGATCACACCGCTGATGGTATGCGATTTCTGGCTAAAACTCAACTGAATAAACAGTAAGAGCAATAAAATAAATTTTGATTTAAACATTGTTCGATTTTGATATGACCGTGCAAAGATGCGCACTTATAACGGCTCTAATGTTGCGAATTGTTTAACGATTTAAAAATTTAAGATTTTTTTATGAAATACCACAACATCGTTACAAACCAGAGGGCTCGTTTTAAAAAGATAACTTTTTTTATTTGGGCGCGCCGGCAAACGAGTCGTCGCTTCGCAAAAAGAGTGCACGCCGTCACGTGTTCCGCTATATCTTTTTGGCGAAACATCGGTGGAAAATCATAACGCCAAAAAGGATGCCGCTTCACCCGTTCGCGCGGGAAAACAGCACAAGTGAAAAAATGAAAAGAAGTGAAAAAAAGCGAATTCCGATAGCTATCGGAAGTGAAAAAAGGGAGTAGGAAAAAAAGTGATACTTTCAAGGTATAAAAACGTTCAAAAGTAACACAATGTTTCACAAAGTTTTTTCCCAATGCACACAACGCTGCCTTCGACAGGCTCAGGCTCCGACGATACGTGGGTTTGGGGGGGAAATGAAACGTAAATTGGCGAACGTCGCGATCCCGATAGCTCCTAAAATCCGCATGTCAGATAAAAAAAAATGCTGCAAAACACTTATTAACAGTATTTTGCAGCTAAGATTATTTCACTTAAATTAGTGATTGAAACAATAATCGTAACGTGAAAATACAAATTTCGAAATCAATTTCTGCATTCGGAGGTATGAATTTTATCTTCAAACA
>CALRVY020000195.1:0-4860 GCA_943371725.1 Pseudanabaena sp. UWO311
CCCCAAAACAAGTAACGTAAAAGGTGCCGGCGTTTTGTGTGGCGTGATAATGTGTACGATACTTTTATAAACAATCAGCGATGCCGAGCAAATTAAAAAAGCAACGACAATAAATGTAACCAGCGGCTCTAACCGACCGTGCCCGTACGGATGATTTTTGTCGGCAGGCTTATGACTGTAAATAAATCCGAAATACAAGACAAACGACGCAAAAAAGTCGGCCGCCGATTCGGTTGCATCAGCCAAAAGTGCGTAACTATCGCCGTAAACGCCCGCTAAAAATTTAATTATTGCCAACAATCCGTTCGACAATAACGAAATCAAAACAACACGAATTACAGCTTTACTCATTGTAAGGTTAGTTTAAAAGACCGGCACGTTCTAACAGCGCTTCAACGCGAGGTTCTCTTCCAGCAAAAGCTTTGTACAACTCCATCGGATGCACCGTGCCGCCTTTCGATAAGATTTCGTTTTTAAAGCGCTCGCCAATTACGCGATTTAAAATGCCGTGTTCTTTAAAAATGCCAAACGCATCAGCATCTAAAACTTCGGCCCACTTGTAACTGTAATAGCCCGACGAATAGCCGCCATTAAAAATATGACTGAACGAAACACTCATACAATTTTCGGCCACATCGGGGTAAAGCGCCGTTTTTTCAAAGACTGCGGCTTCAAAGGGTTTCACGGCGTCAACAGTTCCGCGGCTGTCGTGGTGGTACGCCATATCCAAAAATCCGAAACTCAACTGTCGAACGGTTGCCATACCTTCTTGAAAATTGGCCGCTGCTTTAATACTCTTGATGTAATGTTCCGGAATCACTTCGCCCGTTTGCCAGTGCTTGGCAAAAGTTTGCAGCGCTTCGGTTTCGTAACACCAGTTTTCAAAAATCTGACTCGGCAATTCCACAAAATCCCAATACACGGATGTTCCGGAAAGCGACGGGTAAACGGTGTCGGCCAACATACCGTGAAGCGCATGTCCGAATTCGTGAAATAGGGTAGTGGTTTCGTTGAACGTGAGCAAAGCCGGCGTATCGGCAGTTCCTTCACTAAAATTGCAAACAATCGAAATATGTGGTCGGCTGTTTTCGTTGTTGATTTTCCACTGCGACTTAAACGAAGTCATCCATGCGCCCTGACGTTTACCAGCTCGTGGATGAAAATCGGTGTACAAGAGCGCGCAAAATTCGCCACTCTCATAAAACACTTCGTACACTTTTACATCCGGATGGTATTTTTCAATCGTATCGTTTTCTTTAAAAGTAATTCCATACAATTTTTCCGAAATCGAAAAGGCACCTTCCAGAACTTGATTCAGTGGAAAATAGGGCTTTAAAGCCTCGTCGTCGATCGCAAAAAGACGTTGTTTGAGCTTTTCGCTGTAAAAAAGTCCGTCCCATTTTTGAAGCTGTAACGACGAGTCAGATTCTTGTGCAAATTGCTGTAAATCAGAAAATTCATTACGTGCTTTTTCCATGGCTTTGTCGTAAATCGTATCCAAGAAATGCTTGACCTGTTCGGGCGTTTGTGCCATGCGTTCTTCCAAAACAAATGCGGCATGCGACTCGTAACCCAACAACTGTGCGCGCTCGTGTCGTAAGGCAACAATTTGCTTCACGTTTTCTTCGTTATTGAATTCGTTTTTCTGAAAAGCTTTCTTGCCAGCTGCAATCGAAATTTCTTTTCGCAATTCTCGATCTTCCACGTAAGTGATGAAAGGCAGATAACTTGGAAAATCAAGCGTAAAAACATAGCCCTCTTTTCCTTTTTGTTGCGCCAGATTTTGTGCTTGCTGTACGGCCAATTCCGGAAGACCTTGCAATCGTTCTCTTTCGGTAACTACTAATTGATAAGCATTATTTTCGGCCAAGCAATTTTCGCCGAACTTGAGTTTGATTGCAGAAAGCTGCTCGTCGATTTGGCGCAAACGCTCTTTCTGGCTTTCAGATAATAAAGCACCGTTTCGCACAAAACTTTTGTAGCGTTTTTCTAAAAGCATCTGTTCTTCGGGCGTAAGCGAATTGGCAAGGGTATTTTCGAAGACGTATTTTACTTTTTCGAAGAGAATTGGATTCAACGCAACGTCGTTTCCGAATTTCGATAGCTTCGGGGATACTTTTTGTGCTGTTTTTTGAATCGTTTCTGACGTTTCCGCACTGTTTAAGTTAAAAAAACACGCACTTAATCGCTCGAGCGGCTGTCCACTAAATTCCAATGCAGCAATCACGTTTTCGAAGCTTGGCGTTTCGGTATTTTTTATAATATACTGAATATCATTCCATGCCGCTTCTAAACAATCGTCGAAATAGGATTCAAAAGCATTATGGTCGATTTTTGAAAAAGGAATTGACTGATGTATTGTATCGAAAGGATGTAGAAACATAGATATTTTGTAGATTTTTAACGACAAAGTGCACTTGTTGCTATTTTTGTCTAATATTTAGTTTTATATTTGTATCAGATTTTAATTTTTTTCACAACTAGTTTAATTTTTGCTTTGTGGCCCCAAACCAAAGTAAAAGTTTAAGTTTTAAGGGCTGTCATTTTTGGCAGTCCTTATTTTTTTAGAGATTGTGATGCCGATTCGACTTCGCTTCTTAAACTTTCCTTGTATTCGACTATTTTTTGTTGTAGTGCAACGTTAGACGAACCTAGAATTTGTGTGGCAAGGATTCCCGCATTTTTGCTGCCGTTTAAGGCAACTGTTGCAACGGGCACGCCACCAGGCATTTGCAAAATTGAAAGTACCGAATCCCAACCATCAATAGAATTAGATGATTTAACCGGAACACCAATTACAGGAAGTGGACTCATAGCAGCTATCATTCCAGGCAAATGTGCTGCACCGCCTGCGCCCGCAATTATTACTTTGATGCCACGCTTGTGCGCATTTGTGCTAAAATCAAACAATTTCTCTGGCGTTCGGTGCGCCGAAACGATGTCGATTTCATACGTAACGCCAAACTGATCCAACATGTCGGCGGCTGCTTGCATTACTGGCAAATCGCTTTTACTTCCCATTACGATGGCTACATCTGTCATAGTTCTTTTTTTAAATTCTTAGAGATAAGTTTGGTAATGTTTTGAAGTTCTTTTCCTCCTATAAAAGCATCGAAATCGCTAAAGAAAATAACCTCACCTTGTTTGTCGATCAGAATATTGGTTGGGAAAAAAGACACTCCAAGTTGATCAATTATATTTTGACTATCGGTTACGTGAGTGAAATTAAATGGAACTTTCTTAACAAAATTCTGAATCCGCGTGGCTTCGTTGTAGGTAACAGCAAAAAACAAGACGTCTTTACCTTCGAATTTCTCTTGCATTTTATGTAAATCGGGAATTTCCTTTACGCAAGAACCACATTTTGTAAACCAAAAATTCAACAAAATAACCTTTCCTTTCAAGTCGCCGATTTTTTGTTTATTTCCATTAATATCGGTCAATACGAGATCAGATAGATTTTCGCCAACAAGTTTATTCTTATTTTGTTTTGCTTGTTTTAGTTTGTTTTGAAAGTCGTCGTTTACTCTTTTTTGATCGTCGGCAGTATATTTTGCAAGTAGAATATAGGCGACTGTTTTTTCTGTGTTGGTAAAGAATCGCTGAACATATTTTTCGGTCTCTGGCAAGGTTTTGATAGAATCCACGAACTTCTGGTTGTAAGTTTCGCCATTTTCAAGTACAAATCGTTGTTCGATCTTTGGATTATCTTCCAATAAATCCAGAAATTTAAAATTACTGAGTTGGATGAGATTTGACAAATCTGGCTTTTCAGTTTGCGCAAAACAAGAAGATGCAACTGCAAGAAGAAGTACTGTAATACTTAGAATCCAATTTTTATTATTCATTAAATGCTTTTTACTGTAATTTTTGATTTTACCGATTCGGCGTTTTTGCGCGCTTCTTCTAAGTTTTGGTGCACCACAGTTACGTGCCCCATTTTTCGGAAAGGTCGTGTTTCGCGCTTTCCGTAAATATGCGGTGTAACACCAGGGATTTTCAATATTTCTTCAATATTTTCATATTCAACTTGACCCTGAAATCCGGAAGCACCAACGAGGTTTACCATCACAGCGGCCATTTTACTTGAAGTATCACCAAGTGGTAAATTTAGTACGGCGCGGAGGTGGTTTTCGAATTGCGAGCACACGGCAGCTTCTATGGAATAGTGCCCAGAATTGTGAGGCCTCGGCGCGACTTCATTCACTATTACTTCGCCCGATTTGGTTAGGAATAATTCGACAGCGAGCAATCCTACAATCGAAAAACTGTTTGCAACTTTTAGTGCTAGATCGCGGGCTTTTTGTGCAATGCTATCATCGATTCGTGCTGGACACAAAACGTACTCAACTTGATTGGCGGTTGGATGAAATTCCATTTCAACGACGGGATACGTTACAGCTTGACCACTTAGATTTCGCGCAACGATAACTGCAATTTCTGTTTCAAAGTCGACAAGTTCTTCTGCCAAGCAACTGCCTTCTTTCAATAAATCTAAATCTTTTATTTCGCGCACAACTTGTACTCCAAAACCGTCGTATCCTGCTTCAGCACTTTTCCAAACAAAGGGAAAATTCAGTGCACCCGTTGCTACGTCGAGCATTAAATCTTTGAGCGTTTCGTAATTGATAAACGGCGATGTTGGAATGTTATTGACGCTGTAATGCGCTTTTTGCAAACATTTATTTTGAATAATTTTCAGAGCGTGGGCAGAAGGATATACTTTTTTCCCTTCGGCTTCAAGCGCAGCTAAAGCAGCGGTATTTACAGCTTCAATTTCCACGGTGATAACATCAACGTTTCTTCCAAAATCCAGTACCGTCTGATAATCCATTAAATTGCCAATTTTAAAGGAGTTGC
>CALRVY020000196.1:0-4828 GCA_943371725.1 Pseudanabaena sp. UWO311
AAAAAGTTGAAGAAGCTGCTTTGTTTCGCGCTTACTCGAAAACCAACGAGTTCGAGTTTTTAGCGGTTTTAGTAGAACACTTTTTCGAATCGCCTGTACAGTTGAAAACACAGTTGCCCGAATTGTATTCTTCGGTGGCGCGTTTGTTGAACAGCCATGGTAATTAAAGAGTTGCACTTAAGGAATAACTCTATTGCGATATTAAAACGCAGAGTTGTTTTTATTTGGGCGGCATTTCGCGCTTTACGTTGCAATCCGCGCTAGCAGCTGCGGTTACGGCATTATTTGCTTGTAGCTTCCGTTGGTCGCTTCAATCAAATAGCCTTCACACGCAGCTGCTACGCCCGTATTTCCACTGCAATCGCGGCCGCGGGGAATGTGCTCAAGTAAACGCAAGTGCTTAAAAAATCTTTTATACAAGACGTAATTTTAATCAATATAAGTTTCTACGTGCTTTTTTTGATTGTTAGCCATTTGTTATTTCGTAATAAAATGAAAATAATTTACAGCCAACTCTCCCAGAGTTTAAAACTCTGGGAGAGTTGGCTGATTTATACATTTACGCACAAGGGATTGCAACGAAAAGCCGTAGCGGGAAACAGCGATTGAAGCTTGTTTTGGTGTGGCGACTAACAGAAGCCGCACCAAAACCTAGCTGAAGCGCTGGAGCACGCTGCGCCTTGAAGTGAAAAGCCCGACCTGCCGCAAACCATATTTTCCACTAAATGAGCGGCAGGATGTGCCCAAAAAACTGGGAGAAAATCGTGTACAGTGAGGTTATCGCAATTAATAGAACCAGTAATTGAAATTTGCTTTAAATCAACAGTTTTTGTCGATCCAATCGTATAATTCTTGTAGTGTTTTTCCCAAAGTTGCTAAGTTTGTTTTAGCATGTAAAGCAGGAATTTCTTTGTCTTTTTCGCGATGCGTTATTGTTCTAAAGCATCCGGGACACTTATAATGGTCGTGCGAAGATTTTGTGCGTAAATATTTGCAGCCATGAGCTTCTAAAAATGCTACCCAATCTTTTGTTTTTACAGGCCTATTGTTTCCCATGACTGTAACTTTTCAAAAAACTTAGACCGTTGCCTCAAGCATAGAAGTTCTTATAGAGCTTTTTTCAAGTCCGTGCAGCACGCCGTTTTCGTCGATATAGGCCTTCGAAAAATTTTTAGTGTGGTATTTTTCTTTAAGGAATCCGAGCTTTTTGAGTTCTAAGTCTCTTTGTTCGGAGTCTAAAACCATAAGATCTCGACAAAATGTCTCCAAGTTTGCTTTGAAAGATTCTTCGGCTTCCTTTTCTGTGGTGCCATAGCCACTAACCAATAGAGCAGGCGAAACGACAACGTAAAAATCTCCGTCTTTTCCCGAAAATGTAAGCACCTTTAATTTGATCTCTTTGTCTTTAATTCGAATTGATTCTTTAATCTCTTTAAAGTTAAAACTCATTTCTTGAACTAATTAAATATTACGCAACATTAATCTGTGTTTGAAAGGTAGCAGAAATTTGCTAAACAACAAAGATACAACGCATATCGACAAATTATAATTCGTGAGTTCGATAAAAAATCAAAATCAAATTGCTGTAAAAATATATGTTCAACCCTAGTCTGTAAACTAGGGGAATTTGTTTTTGGATGCTCTCAAGCCTTCTATTTGGCCACTATTAACTACCAAAAAATGGCGTAAAGTGCGGCGAGTATTCCCAAGATCATGAGTGTCCAAACGTTGAAGGCTGTCGAGGTTTTAAACATACCCGGTTCGATATCCAGACCTTTAGTTTCAATACCTTTGCGGGTTTCGTACAAACTAATCATCCACATGCCGAAAATGCAAATCAAGAATACAAATCCCATTCGATCAACAAACGGAATTTCGTACACACCCGACGCATTCGGAACGGCAAAACCATACGGATACAGGAATTCTAATGAAACCACGCCTGGTAAGAACTTAAACAATACCGATAAGATAAATCCGCCGATAGTAGCAAACAATGCGGCATTGGCTGTTGTCTTTTTCCAGAAGAAGCCGAGGAAAAACATCGCAAAAATACCGGGACTCACAAAACCGGTGTATTCCTGAATGTATTGAAATCCTCCTTTTTTATCGATGCCTAACAACGGCGCAACAATAACAGCAATAATCATCGCAACTACAACCGTACGTTTTCCGATGGCTACCAACTTAGCTTCGTCGGCATCTTTATTCAAGCTTTTTTTGTACACATCGAGCGTAAAAATCGTGGCAATGCTGTTGGCTTTCCCGGCAAGCGATGCTACAATAGCGGCAGTTAATGCGGCAAACGACAAACCTTTTAAGCCGCTGGGCAACAAATTCAGCAAGGTTGGATAAGCTTTGTCTGGATTTACGCTACCGTCTTGTAAAAACTCGGCACCAAAATAGCCGTTTTGGTAGAGCACATAAGCCGCAATTCCGGGTATAACCACGATAAGCGGCATCAGCAACTTTAAGAAGGCTGCAAATAAAATACCGTTGCGGGCTGTTTTCATATCGGCACCGAGCGCACGTTGCGTAATGTATTGGTTACAACCCCAATAGTTGAGGTTTATGATAAGCATACCGCCAATTAAAACCGATAAGCCCGGCAAATCGATGTAGTTTGGGTTGGTTTTCTCGAAAATCATGTGAAAGTGATCGGGAGCAGCTTTTTGCATGAGTTGGAAACCGCTCACAATACCTTCGCCACCTAAATGCGTTGCTACTAAATCGAGTGCAAGATAGGTAGTGATGAGTCCGCCGAGAATGAGGAAAAATACTTGAATCACATCGGTGTATCCAATTACTTTCATGCCGCCGAGGGTAATCATTATCGCAAAAAACGCCAGAAAGAACATACACAGATTAAGGTCTAAGCCCGAAATAGCATTTATAGCAAGTGCACCGAGATATAAAATCGACGTTAGGTTTACCAAAACGTACAGCAGTAGCCAAAAGATAGACATGATCATGGCTACATTGGCATTGTAGCGTTGGTTTAGGTACTGCGGCATGGTGTAAATCTTGTTTTTGAGATACACCGGAATAAAAAATACTGCAACGATAATGAGTGTAAGAGCCGACATCCATTCGTAGGTGGCAATGGCCAATCCCATTTTAAAACCCGAGCCGCTCATGCCAATAAATTGCTCGGCGCTGATGTTACTGGCAATCAGCGAAGCGCCAATGGCCCACCAGGTAAGCGATCCTTCGGCGAGAAAGTAATCCTTGCTATCGGCCGTTTTCTGTTTTTTCTTTTTATAGATGTACAATCCGTAGCCTACTATGATGAAAAAATAGAGAATAAAAACGGCATAGTCTTGAAACGAGAGCGTGTTCATGGTTTTTGGTCTTTGTAGTGTTGGTTGGAAAGCGATTTTAAAATTTTGGCACTTTGCTCGGGCGTGATGTCGCGTTGGGCTTCAGCAAGCATTTCGTAGCCTACCATAAATTTTTTGACGTGTGCATTTCGCAACAAAGGCGGATAAAAGTGCATGTGAAACAACCATTCTTCGTGCGTTTCGCCGTCGGTTGGAGCCTGGTGAATGCCTGCCGAGTATGGGAACGAAGTTTGAAACAAGTTGTCGTATTTTACTGTAATAAATTTGAGCGCTTCCGCGAAAGCCAGATGATCGAATTCCGAAAATTCGGCAATGGATTTGTGATTTTTCTTGGAAATCAACAGTGTTTCGTACGGCCAAGTTGCCCAGTACGGAACGACTACTGCAAACGAATTGTTTTCAAATAATACGCGCTCACCGGCTTTCAATTCTTCTTTTAGATAATCTGAAAGTAAGTTCTTTCCGTTTTCAGCGAAGTATTCTTTTAGTTGGTGTTGTGTGCGCTTTATTAAAGAAGGAATAGACTGTTGTGCCCAGATTTGTCCGTGTGGATGCGGATTGCTGCAACCCATAACGCTTCCTTTGTTTTCGAAAATTTGCACGTAATTGATGTAGGGTAAGCTGCCTAATTCCAGATATTGCTGCTGCCAAGTTTTACTGATTTCAGAAATATCGGTAACCGTCATTTCTGCCAAAGTTAGCGCATGGTTTGGCGAAAAACAGACTACTCGATTTACACCGCGTTCGGGAACCGATTTAAAGAATTGTGTCTTTTTTGCCGGTTCTACGTTTTCGTTTAGCAAAGCGGGAAAGTCGTTTTCAAACACGTAACAATTTTCGTACATCGGATTTTGTTTTCCATTTGCACGGGTGTTTCCAGCGCAGAGGTAACAGTCTGGATCGTACGGTTTGCGTTCGCTTTGTGTTTGTGTTTCGGTTTGTCCTTGCCAGGGGCGTCCGGCTCGGTGCGGAGAAACTAAAATCCATTCATCGAGCAACGGATTGTAGCGTCGGTGTGGGTGTTGCAGTTTGTCGAATGCTACCATGATTTCTTAATTTTCGCAGTTCCTTTAGAAATTTTCACGGGGTAGTATTTGAGTTCAATTCCAAATTCTCGGCTGTAGGCAGTTTTCAGCTGATTGATAAAATCGGGAACAGCCGCTTTTTTAATGAGGTTTATGCTACAGCCACCGAATCCGCCGCCCATCATGCGTGCTCCGAAAACCGCAGTATTTTTTTGTGCTTCGGCAACAAGAAAATCGAGCTCAGGGCAACTTACTTCGTAATCGTTCGATAATCCACGATGCGTTTCCGACATTAAACTTCCAAGCGTTTCGAAGTCTTTTTCGTTTAGAGCGTCGGCAGCTCTGCCCACGCGAGCAATTTCGGTAATTACAAACGCACATCTTTTTAATCGAACGGTACCTAATTCTTCGGCAACAACCGCTAAATGTTCTGAAGTGCAATCTCTAAAATTTTGAACGTCG
>CALRVY020000197.1:0-4806 GCA_943371725.1 Pseudanabaena sp. UWO311
GTGCCGGCGCAATGGTCTTAGCCAATAACGTAAGGGCGCCGTCGGGCTTTCCGCTGTATCCCCAATTGTCATTGGGGGATGCCGCTGCAATCCCTCACGCAACATCGTGCACAACGATACATCCGTACGAAAAGGAGTATTACTTCAATTTAGTAAACGATTTGATCAAAACTTTTTCCGATCCGTTTACTACCTGAACTTCAATGGGTTCATTTTGTTTGTTCCGACCTTCTACAACGTACAGCTTACCGCCGTCGGTCGGTTTGTTGCTGCGCGAAAAATCAACATCGCCGTACGTCATTATTTTACGTACATCAGCTGTATCAATCTTTAAAACGGTCATTTGCATTTGCGCCGAATCTGAATAAGCAACAGGCTTGCGTCGGATGTCTTTTAAAACTCGTGCATTCGGAAAGTACGAACATCCCGTGTCTTTTCCGCCAATCATGTAGTACACAAATATGCCACCGATTAAAACACCAAATAAATAGTACGCCAAACGCTGATAAAATTTCATTCCGAAGTTTTTTGCAAAAGTAGGTCAAAACAAATTCCTAACTACGCAGTTTTTGACAGAATTTAACAACTATAATCCGACGTTTTCTGATTTACTCAATCAAAATTAATTCCATCACAATAGTAAATGTATTGATTAAGTAATGAAGTAAAAAACGCTGAAATTCAGTCTTTAAAAAACAATTAAATTAATGTCGCTATACGCAAAACTAAACCATTCGGCTATAGCTTTATTGGTGAGAATTCCGTGATACAAGTACACGCCATTTTTCAAACCTTGATCGCAACGAATCGCTGCTTCAATGCCACCATCTTCTGCAATCTGAAGCAAGTAAGGCGTCAGAATGTTACTAATCGACAATGATGCCGTTTTGCTGTACCGCGATGGAATGTTGGGTACACAGTAATGAATCACGTCGTACTTAACAAAAGTCGGCTTTTCGTGCGAAGTTATTTCCGAAGTCTCAAAGCAGCCGCCGGTATCAATGCTAACATCCACAATTACAGCACCTTTTTTCATGTGTTCAACCATCGTTTCGGTAACAACTACCGGACAACGATCTTTTCCACGCATCGCTCCAATAGCAACATCGGTTCTGCGCAGCGCTTTCAATAAAGCTTTCGGTTGTATCGTAGAAGTAAAAATCGGAACATTCAAATTATTTTGTAAACGACGCAATTTGGTAATCGAGTTGTCGAATACTTTCACATTAGCACCTAGGCCGGTAGCGGTTTTCGCAGCAAATTCGCCTACAGTTCCCGCACCAATAATTACCACATCTGTTGGTGGAACGCCCGTTATATTTCCAAACAACAAGCCTTTTCCGAGTGTGTCGTTTATCATTAACTCTGCCGCAATCAAAACCGAAGCCGTTCCCGCAATTTCACTCAACGATTTCACAGCCGGATACGAACCATCCGAATCCTTAATGAACTCAAACGCTAAAGCCGTGATTTTCTTCTTCTGCAACGCTTCAAAATGCTCTTTTCTACGCGTCTTCAATTGTACAGCCGAGATTAGCAACGTTTCCGGTTTCATCATCTCAATTTCTTCGATGCTAGGCGGTTCCACTTTTAAAATCATCGGACAAGAAAAGACTTTCTTAGTGTCGTGCGTGATTTCTGCACCAGCATCGGAATACTCTTTATCACTATACGACGAATGCAAACCAGCCCCCGCTTCAATAATAACGCGATGCCCGTGCGAAACCAACGAATTTACAGCGTCTGGAGTTAAGCAAATACGTCGCTCTTGAAAACGTGTTTCCTTCGGAATTCCAATAAATAACTCGCTTTTTTGCTTAATGACTTCTAACTTTTCTTCTTGCGGAAGCAGCTGTTGGTGCGTAAAAGGTGTAATCGACATAGTGCGTTTGCTTTGGCTGCCCTAAATTAAACAATCCGCTAGATGTTTTTAACGAATGTTTACATTTTTTAATTCCTAATTTTCAACCTCCGATTGCCATTTTCCAATAATTCCATCGAAATCAAGGTATTGGAACTCGGAATTAAGTTTGGCGCTTTATCCGGCCATTCAATAAAACAATACGAACCGCTGTAAAAATACTCCTCAATACCAAAATCAAGTGCCTCAGCTTCCGACTTCAAGCGATACAAATCGAAATGAAAAGCTGAAGCTCCGTTGGCTATTTCGTACTCATTTACGATTGAGAACGTCGGACTACCGCCCACACGACCGCCGCCTAACTGAAACACCATTTCGCGAATCAAAGTAGTTTTTCCCACACCCATTTCGGCGTTAAAAAGTAAAATGCGATGCTGTGCATTTTCGATAATAAAACTGGCTGCAGCCGGCAAATCTTCTAAAGAGAAATCAAATTCCATTAATTCTTCGGATTAAAAACAAGAAAAGGCACAATCATTTCTTCCAAAGAAATGCCGCCATGCTGGTACGAATTTCGGTAATAACTCACATAATGATTAAAATTGTTAACGTAAGCGAGAAACAAATCGTTTTTTGCAAAAATGTACGAACTCGACATATTTATTGTCGGTAAACCAATTGATTTTGGATCTTTTACCACATAAACATCGCGTTCTTCATACGTTAAACTCTTGCCGGTTTTGTAACGTAAATTCAACGACGTGTTTTTATCGCCAATCACTTTCGACGGATTTTTAACATTAATTGTTCCGTGATCGGTAGTGATAATCAGTTTAAAACCTAATTTTTGTGCCTGTTGTATGATTTCTAGCAACGGCGAATTCTTAAACCAACTCTGTGTTAACGATCGGTACGCCTTATCATCGCCAGCCAATTCTTTAACGACATCCATTTCGGTTTTGGCGTGCGAAAGCATATCTACAAAGTTGTAAACTACCGTAACCAAATCGTGACTTTTCAAGGTTTTGAAGTTCTCGACCAACTTCTTTCCAGAACTTAAATTGGTTATTTTGAAATACTCTTGCTTCATGTTTAATCCAAGTCGGCGAATTTGCTCCGTAAGAAATTCAGCTTCAAACAAGTTTTTGCCTCCTTCATCTATGTCATTTTTCCAATATTGCGGATACTGCTTTTCCATTTCTAAAGGAAGCAATCCACTAAATATCGCATTTCGAGCGTATTGTGTAGCTGTTGGTAGCATCGCAAAATACGGTACTTCTTTCTCTAATTTATAGTGATTTCCAACAGTCGATTCGAAAGCTTTCCACTGGTCGTAACGCAAATTATCAATCACCACAAATAAAATAGGTGCTTCTTTCTTCTTAATTTCGGGTACTACCAATTCGCGAAATAACGTATGCGATAAAACCGGTCGTTCGGCCTTTGGTTGAAACCAATCGACGTAATTGCGCTCAATAAACTTACCAAACTGCGAATTAGCTTCGGCTTTTTGCGATTCGAGTATTTGAATCATCGCCTGATCTTCAATATTTTCCAACTCCAATTCCCAGAAAAGCAATTTCTTGTATAAGTCGGTCCAATCTTCATAGGTACTCACTTGCATGAGTTCCATGGAAATCTTGCGAAATTCTTTCTGATAATCTAAAGTAGCTTTTTCAGAAACCAAACGCGAGTGATCAAGATTCTTCTTCAAACTCAACAAAATCTGATTCGGATTAACGGGCTTTATCAAATAATCGGCAATCTTCGAACCAATCGCTTCTTCCATAATATACTCTTCTTCGCTCTTGGTAATCATGATTACAGGCACCGCCGATTTCTTTTCTTTCATTTCTGCGAGCGTTTCCAAGCCATTCATTCCGGGCATGTTTTCATCTAGAAAAACAATGTCAAAATCACCACTTTCAAACAGATCAACAGCGTCTCTTCCGTTGTTGCAAGTGGTTACCTGGTAGTTCTTTTTTTCTAAAAACATAATGTGTGGCTTAAGGAGATCAATCTCGTCGTCAACCCATAAAATTTTGATAGCACTCATACGCTCAATTTTTGTTGCAATATAAAAGTAAGGATGTCATACTTTCTTAAAACTATAATAAACCTCAAAAATTATACGGTCTGTTAATTCATTTTAATTTGATAAGTTTACAAATCTAATTTCTTTTTTATGAGAAAGATTTTTCTTCTGTTTACTGCCTTTTTAGTGGCATCTTGTTTGCGAGATAAGCCTGGAGACGCCGATTTCGACTCCTACAAAATTCAATTTATTGATAATTATTGGAAACTAAATCCAGAAGCTGCCGTGTCAAACGGAAATCATGCTTTCGACAGTATTATTTACGTTCCCGACGCCGATTACCGCAATCAGATGCTTCAATTTGTAACCGCAAACAGAGAAAAACTGCAAGAATATGATTTAGAAGATCTTTCCATTCTAAACCAAATCGATTACGAACTCATTAACAATCAATTAAATCAAATCGAATTTAGTATTACGTCCTTAAAATCATGGCAATGGAACCCAGCGGAATACAATGCCTGCGGTCAGTTTTCCGAAATTCTCGCAAAAACAGCAAAAGGCAATACTCAAAAAGCTGCCGAATTGACGAATCGTTTAAAGTACGTGCCTATGTATTACCAAGCTGCACAGGAAAATCTGAAACAAGTTACTAAAGAACATTTGGAACTGGCTATCGCGCAGAACAGTGCAGCCAAAACGGTTTTTACCAGCGAATTACCCGAATTCTTCAAACAATTACCGATTTCAAAAGACAAGAAAAACACTTACTTAAAAAGTTGTAAAGCTGCCGCCGATGCCGTTACTGGTTATGTGAAATTTTTAGAGTCTAAACGTTCCGGAAAGTTCAGAAGTTTTAGATTAGGCGAGCAATTGTATGCTAAAAAATTTGATTTAGAAATTTTCTCAT
>CALRVY020000198.1:0-4666 GCA_943371725.1 Pseudanabaena sp. UWO311
CCGGAAAACCTCAAAAATAAAATCGTTTTTTCACTCGACATGGGTGCGCTGATCGCCGGTGCCAAATACAAAGGCGAATTCGAAGAACGCTTAAAAGCCGTAGTGAAAGAAGTTACTGCAACCGATGGCGATATTGTTTTATTTATCGACGAAATTCACACACTCGTTGGCGCTGGAGCTGGCGAAGGAGCTATGGATGCAGCAAACATCTTGAAACCCGCTTTGGCTCGTGGTGAACTACGCGCTATTGGAGCAACAACACTCGACGAATACCAAAAATATTTCGAAAAAGACAAAGCACTGGAACGCCGATTTCAAAAAGTATTGGTCGAAGAACCCGATACCGAAAGTGCCATTTCGATACTTCGCGGGATCAAAGACAAATACGAAACGCATCACCAAGTGCAGATTAAGGACGATGCCATTATAGCCGCTGTTGAACTTTCGCAGCGCTACATTACTTCGCGCTTCTTGCCCGATAAAGCTATCGATTTAATGGACGAAGCAGCTTCGAAACTGCGAATGGAAATCAATTCCAAACCGGAAGAACTCGATGTATTGGATCGAAAAATCATGCAGCTGGAAATTGAAATCGAAGCTATTAAACGTGAAAACGACGACGTAAAGCTAAAGGTACTCGGATTAGATTTATCGAATTTAAAAGAAGAGCGTCAGGAAATTTACTCGCGTTGGAAATCGGAGCGCGATATTGTAGATAACATGCAACAAATGAAGGCACAAATCGAGTCGTTAAAGCTCGAAGCTGAACGTGCCGAACGCGATGGTAATTACGGTTTGGTAGCCGAAATTCGCTACGGAAAAATTAAGGATGCACAAACAAAGTTGGAAGAGTACACAGCCGAATTGCAACAAAAGCAAGGAAGCCAAGCACTTATAAAAGAAGAAGTTACCCGAGAAGACATTGCCGAAGTGGTTGCGAAATGGACCGGCATTCCCGTAGCAAAAATGATGCAAAGCGACCGCGAGAAATTGCTGCACATTGAAACCGAATTACACAAAACAGTTGTGGGTCAGGAAGAAGCAGTAGCAGCGGTTGCCGATGCGATTCGCCGAAGCAGATCGGGTTTACAAGACGCACGCAAACCTGTGGGAACGTTTTTGTTTCTAGGAAGTACGGGCGTTGGAAAAACCGAATTGGCTAAATCGCTTGCCGGGTATTTGTTCGACGACGAAAATGCCTTAACGCGAATCGACATGTCGGAATACCAAGAAAAGCACGCGGTGAGTCGCTTAGTTGGAGCGCCTCCTGGTTATGTGGGTTATGAGGAAGGCGGACAGTTAACGGAAGCGGTACGCAGAAAACCCTATTCGGTTATATTGCTCGACGAGATCGAGAAAGCGCACCCCGACACCTTCAATATTTTATTGCAAATGCTCGACGAAGGGCGCTTAACCGATAGCAAAGGTCGATTAGCCGATTTCAAAAATGCGATTATCATCATGACCTCCAATTTGGGAAGCGAAGCCATACAGCGCACCTTTGAAGATCCGAAACTCACAGCAGAGGCGGCCGCGGTTTTAGCAGAGGAAGAAGTAATGCAGTTACTAAAACGTACGGTACGACCCGAGTTTTTAAATCGGATTGACGAAGTGGTACTCTTTAAGCCGTTAACGCGCGAAGAAATTGGAGAAATTGTAGGAATTCAACTACGTCAGGTATCGAAAATGTTAGCAAATCAGCATTTAAGTTTAGATGCCACGAATGAGGCCAAGGCGTATTTGGTGAAACGCGGTTACGATCCGCAGTTTGGCGCACGTCCGGTAAAGCGCGTCATCCAGAAAGAAGTTTTAAATGCCTTGAGCAAAGAGCTACTTTCGGGCAACATCAAAGCAGACCAAGCCCTCCTACTCGACTGTTTCGATGATAAGTTGGTTTTCAGGCAGTTGGAAGTTTAGTGGTTAGCTTTTAGCGGTTAGTGATTAGCTTTTAGCAGTTAGCGATTAGCTGTTAGCTGTTAGTGATTAGCTGTTAGTGATTAGCTGTTAGCTGTTATAAGTTTGTACGTCCCTGAAATAGGTTTACAACTTAACGTATCGTTTTATTCTACTGAACCCACAATTCTTCGGAGGCTGAGCTTGTCGAAGGCTAATCTTTTAATCTTTTCACTTTTTACTACATCAGTCAGGCTGACCACATAGGCACAGAGTTCACAAAGTTTTTACACGATGTCAAAAAAGAACTGTTTTTCTCTATTTACATTCATTTCAATTTTTTCGGTTTTTTAAATCTTTTCAATTTTTACTAAATTACTGCGGTTGACCACATAGGCACAGAGTTCACAAAGTTTTTACACGATGTCAAAAAAGCACTGTTTTTCTCTATTTACATTCATTTCAATTTTTTCGCTTTTTTCGTTTTTTTAAATCTTTCAATTTCGAAATCTCAAAATCTTTAAATCTCGAAATCTTAAAATCTTTAAATCTCGAAATCTTTAAGTAGCTCTTCCCGTTTTCCGCTGTAGTCCTCGTAAAAAACGGCGCGTTCACACGTATTGCAGCGGGCTTCTGAGGTCGCCCGTGCAACACGGTTCACGTAGCCGTTTTTTCCTGTGGGCTGCCGCTGCAACCGGGGCTAGGGTAAATTGTTACTAACGATAGGTGGAAAAAACGTATATTCGTAATAAATACAAGGTGAAAGGAGTTGCCATTTTACCAGTTAAAAATCACCTTAAAATTTCAGCATTCTAGATAACAAATTAGTACTGATTTACAAGTGTTTTGGAATTGGAGGGAAATAATGAAACTAAGGTAACCGAAGATTTACGAAAATTTATGAAATCACGATACTGCTAACTCTAAACGAACAAAAAATGCCTTTTACATTTTCACATCCAGCGATAGTTTTACCGTTAACACTTTTGCCTCGGAAGTGGTTCTCCTTAACTGGGCTTTTTATAGGCAGTATGACACCAGACTTTGAATACTTTTTAAGAATGAAAATTGTGAGTAAATACAGCCATACGATTGACGGACTCTTTTGGTTCGACTTACCGTTAGGGCTACTGCTTGCGTTCATTTTTCACAATATGGTTCGAGACCGTTTATTCGATAATTTACCAACAGTATTAAAATCACGGTTTTCAGCATTTAGACACTTCCATTGGAACGCACATGCCAAAAGAAACTGGTTCGTTGTAGCAATTTCAATTTTAATTGGTGCAGCATCACACGTTTTTTGGGATAGTTTTACCCATGAACACGGCTATTTTGTTCAGAAAATACCTGCATTGCAAATCAAGTTCGAGCTTTTAGGCGAACAAATCGCAGTCTTAAAAATTTTACAACACGGGTCAACTTTAATCGGTGGACTTTTACTGGCTTTTTCGATTTACAAATTGCCGATGACCAAGACCGAAAATCAAAATATTGATTGGAAATACTGGTCAATATTAATAGTACTTGCTTGCACTATTTTTAATCTAAGGCTACTAACTGGACTTGAACTGAAACAGTACGGGAATCTTATTGTGACTGCAATTTCCGCTGTACTACTTGGATTAATATTTACACCTATTCTTCTCATGAAATCAAAAAAACGACAAGAACATATACTTTGAAACTCATTTGGTTTTCTTATCTGTAAAATGATCGAAGTTCGCACAAAATCTAACAGTTCTACGATTTTTCACCATACAAAAGTTGCTTGATAGAGAATCTTGAAAAATTAGTAATTTTCCAAGTCGGTATAGAATAGGAAAGCGTATTTAACTCTAAAATCTCAACAAGCATGAAAAATAGTTACACAGTAGAAATAATATACTTCTTTACGGCACTTTTAATTAGCGTTGTCGCTTTTCATTTCTTGTTCAACCTAACAAACATAGGAACAGAAAGCGTTGTCGATGTTTACATACAGGACACTAATTCAGTAATAGAAAAGAAAGAACTTTTACCAATATTCTGTTTAGTTATTGTTTACTTAGTTTATTTATCAAGAGTTTTCTATCAGAAATTTAAGAACCGGCAAACACTACGAATCTTGTCTTCAGTAAGTTTGATATTAATCTTAGTTTGGCCAACAATTTTATCATTTGTGAAAATTTATGCGGTAGAACCGGGATGGGTAGTTTATCCGCCACTTTCCGCCGGAAAAGTTGAAATCGAAGAAAATAACTACAATAAATTATATCCAATAATCTACTTTACCTTTTTTATAACAACAATCTTAGGAATTTTTTGTTTTTATAAACTCGGAAGATTGCACAAACAAGTAAGCTTTTAAAACAGTAAAGCGTTGACGAACAACATTATTTAAAACGACCCGCCGCTCCTCAAATTAATACAATTCTGAGTATAAATTAAAAAGTATCCTGTTTTCGCAAATCCGTAAAAAGATAATAGAAATTAATGACCCAAGCTTTAGCCAAAATAAAACATTTTAAGTCGCTTATTATATTAATAATAACAGCAATATTCATAGTTTTCGTAGAAGCTCCCTCAACTTTTAGACATTATGAAAATCCGTCAATTCTATTTTATTTCGCTTTCTCTTTTGTCATTAGTCTATTGTATTTCAGCACATCTCAGAAATTCATAATTGCAGAGAAAATATTTTATTCGGTATTGATCGGCACCGCAGCATTGTTAGCTAGCGCTATGTTATCCGAAACTATTTTAGGTAAACTTTATGGTTTCGACGACAATT
>CALRVY020000199.1:0-4650 GCA_943371725.1 Pseudanabaena sp. UWO311
AAGAGTTTTAAACTCATTAGAACTATGTAGGCATAAAAATTTAATTTTATTTGAAAAGTATCCAGTAAGGAACTTGTTCACTGCTTCTGCAAAATTGCAGGTGCTAGTCATCTTTTGATTTTGGATTTTTTTAAATAACAATTTAATACCTTAACACTCTCCGAGAGTTTTAAACTCTCGGAGAGTGTTATACCCTCGGAGAGTGTAGAACGTTTCATAACTTTAACAGCGGAGTAACTTGCCATTTTTCTCAAGCAGTAGAAAACAACTATACTAAATTCATTACTTTATTCTAATGAAAAGTGGATTTATTTAAAGAAACGTAATTCTCTTAGTTTTAGCTGTATTCACACGGAGTTCAAAAATATCGAAACGATTGTAATGTCCTAAAATATCGTGCATTTGCTTGGGTTGGATACATTTACTTAAGTCGATATCTCCGTAGACAATTCCTTCCTGGTCGATTAACGGTTCGGAAATCGGAACTCCCGTCGGACCGATAATTCCGGAAAAAGCAGCGTGCTCACGACTTAATAATTCGGCAGCATTCGGACAATCGGCTTCCAACATCTTAACTGCGTCGACACCGATGGTTGAACACGAAACTAACGTAAATAGCTTCCCTTCAAACGAATGTGCAGCCGCTCGAATCTTTATAGCATCGGCCATATCATAATCAGTAGGCGCCACAGGCAAGGAAATGTAATTGGCAATGTGTACGTTTTCGTCTTGTGCCAACAAAGTAAATCGCGCCAAAGTATTGGTGTTTTCTCCACAAGCTAAAGTTCCAATATTTCCCGTTTTTGTTGGATATACGCGCAATGAAGAACCATCACCAGAAGTCCATGTAAGTTTTTCCGCCCAGGTGGGAACTAACTTTCGGTGCTTGCCAACGATCTCACCGGCGTTGTCGATTATCAAATTCGTATTGTACAGTTCGCCAAAGCTGGTACCACGTTCGTTCATGCCAATAACAATCGTCAAATCAAGTTCCTTTGCTGTTTTTTGGATTTTCTGAATAAGAATATCATCAGCCGTTAACGACGATTTATACAAAAGTTCAAACCATTTGCTTCCTTGAACCGGTGTGAGTATCCAATTCCAATACGGATATGCACAGATAAAAACTTCGGGGAATGCCACTAGTTGAGCACCGTTCCGCGCTACTTCACGCATGATGTCGAGCACTTTATCTACCGTTTTTTCGGCATTTAGGAATATAGGCGATGTTTGTACTACCGCGGCTTTAAATTTCGGAAGTTCTAAACTCATACGTACTGATTTAAAAGTTCAATGGTTTTGATATCAAAGGGTTCCGATTTCATAGCTTCGGTTGCTGTTGCTAAACGCACATTCACTAGTGTTGCTTCGCCGGACAAAATTTCTTGATCATGCGCTCCTGTAAAGGAAAATTTAAAAACAACCGAAGAAGAACCTATTTTTTGAACGTTCAGTTTTTTGGTTATCCTATCGCCAATGCGCGCCGGTGCCGAAAAACGCGTTTGCAGATGTACCGTAGGTATTCCGTTGGTTTCGTGTATTTTGGAAAACGGACGTTCTAAAACTTCGGCAAAGAAATCTTCTACTAAATCGTTTAGCATTTCAAAATAGCGTGGATAGAACACAATTCCGGCGTAATCGCAATGTCTGAAGCGAATTCCCTCTGTTTTTATAAAAGATTTCATGACGTTCGAAGTTTAAATCGTTGAATTTTTCCTGTTTCCGTTTTGGGAAGTGTCGCTACAAATTCAATATGTCTCGGATATTTGTACGGAGCGGCATGTTCTTTAAACCAATTTTGTATTTGTATTTTGAGTTCGTCGTTTCCGGAAACCGATTCGTGCAAAACAACATAAGCAGCAACGAGCATACCTCTGTTTTCGTCGGGTTTTCCTACCACAGCACATTCTTTAATTAACTCGTGTTCCAAAAGTACTTGTTCTACCTCGATTGCTGCGATGTTATAGCCCGAAGAAATGATCATATCGTCGCCACGTGCTACAAATTCGAAAAAGCCATCAGCGTCTTTTTGGTAAATATCGCCTGTAAAATTCCAGCCGTTTTGTACGTAGGCGTCTTGTTTTTCGGGGTTGAAAAGATATTTGCAACCTGTAATTCCGCGAACGGCTAGTCGACCTGCTGTATTATTTTCCTTTATTTCGTTGCCAAAATCATCGAATAGTGTGGCTTCGTAGCCCGGTATCGGAACTCCTGTAAAACCGATTTTTCTTTTTTCGTAGGACGACCCAATAAAAATATGTAGCATTTCTGTAGCGCCTATACCATCCAAAATCGGAATTCCCGTAACTTCTTCCCAATCTTTTGCCACTTTAGCGGGCAATGCTTCACCTGCCGAAACGCAATATTTTAAGGTGTCGATGTTGTAATCGGCTGCCTTTTCACACATGACACGCCAAGCGGTTGGTGCAGTAAAACAAGTTGTAACGCCTTGTTTTTCGATAGCTTGCAGCAAAACTTCTGGAGCAGGTTTGGGAATGAGTAGGGAAGTAGCTCCATAATACAAGGGAAATAGCAACAAGCCTCCTAATCCGAAGGTAAAACCTAGCGGCGGACTCCCAGCGAAAATCTCTCCTCTTTTAGGTTTCAATGAATATTTGGGAAATCCTTCGCAAATAGCAGCTACATCACTGTGATAATGGGCAGTCATTTTTGGTTTTCCCGTAGTTCCTGAAGTAAAACCTATCAAGGCCAGCAGTTCCTCATGGGCAATAAAAGGCTGGAAATCGGTGCTGAAATTGTTTTTCTTTAAAGAAAGATGGAAGTCAGCACGATTAAATAAAAGTAGTTTTGTTTTTTCAATTTTTGAAAACGAATCGAGTTCTGAGGCTAACTCATCTTCGCAAATCAGTAAATTCACAGCGGCCATTTCTGCGATCACTTCTAATTCCTTCTTCCGCAAAAGTGGCATAGTTGCAACAGCTATAGCGCCAATTCGCGCAATCGCTAACCAATACACAGCAAAAGCTGCGCTGTTGTATCCGCGAAGCAATACGCGATTTCCGGCTTGAATTCCATATCGTTTAGTTAATTCGTGAGCTGCCTGATTAACTAATTCAAGTAATTCAAAATAAGTAATTGAATGATTTTCAGAAATTAAAGCAATGTTATCTCCACAACTCGTTTCAACATTCTTTTCCAAAAACAAAGTCGTGCAATTTCCTTTAAAACGGGGAAATTCAACAAACGGATTATGAGCTAAGCGATTCGTTTCCGGTAATCCATCATATGCAAAACGGTCGGCAATCATCATTGTGGTTTATGTGATTTTGGTTTTAAAGCTTGTTTCATACGTTCGAGTTGCATGCGTTCAAACTGCGTTGTTTTGAGTAGAGAATCCCACGATCTTTGATAAGCTTTTGGAATCTTATTCAAAGCAACACCTTCATAAGCAGCAGCTTTCATCACAAATCCGGGATTTAATAAAAGTGGCTTTCCTAAGGCAATCAAATCGGCTTTCTCGGCAAGTAAAATGGTATTAATCTGATCGATATCCGTTATTTCACCTGCGGTTATTGTCTTCACATTACAAGCGTTTCGAATTTCATCGCTGTAGGGAACTTGCCACATCGGCGTTACTTTGACTTGCTGTTGTGCATGCGTATTGCCTGTCGAAACATTGATGATATCCGCACCATTTTCTTTTAAAGTTGAAACAAAAGTCTGAATATCAGATTTTGAAACGCCTTCGGGATGCCAATCGGTTGCCGAAATTCGCACAGAAATAGGAAAGTCTTTTGCCACAACTGTTCGAATTGCTTTCAAAATATGAATCGGAAATCGCATACGGTTTTCTATGCTTCCTCCGTAATCGTCGTTTCGAAGATTTGTCAAAGGTGAAATAAAGCTACCGAGCAAAAATCCGTGATGCATCTGAATTTCGATACCGTCAAAACCGGCGGAAACAGCTCGTTCTGCGGCAGCCACAAAATCGTTTGTGATGCGTTCTAAATCGCTTTCAAATAGAATTTTCGGTGTTTTTCCATTTTCATGGAAGGGAATCGCGGAAGGTCCAACGGCTTCAATGACCGATTTCCGACCCGCATGAGCCAACTGAATCCAGATTTTGGCATCCGAATTTTCGTGTATGAAACGATTGATTTTTTGCCACGATTCTTGCTGCTCGGCATTGTAAATACCCGTGCAGGTGTCTCCAATTCTCGAACTCGCACTAACTGCCGTTGCTTCGGTAATGATTAAACCAAGTCCTTGAAGTGCACGCGAAGAATAGTGCTGAAAATGCCAATCGTTTGGTAATCCGTTTTCTGCGCAATATTGCCCCATAGCGCTCATGGCAATACGATTTGACAACGTACAGCCGTTAATTTTCAAGGGTTGAAAAGCCGGACTGTTAATCGACGCGACATTTTTCTCTGCAAACGCCTGCGCTACAAAATCAGTGAATTTACGATCGCGAATGCGCAAGTTTTCGTAGGTTACTTTTTTAGCACGTGTCATTACCGCCATAGCAAATGCTTCAAACGGCTTTTTCACTTGCAAATCCATCGATTCAAACCACTTCAACGAAACTACTGCTGCATGTTGAATAGCTTCTACACGCTTGCGGCGATTTTGTTCGTATTGTGCGTAAACTTCAGGCAAATTCGTTTGATGTGTTTGAACCGCTTCTGC
>CALRVY020000200.1:0-4611 GCA_943371725.1 Pseudanabaena sp. UWO311
CATTACCTTACATGATGCAGCTGATAAATTGTTGGCTACAACTACTGCCGACAACCAATTTCAGTTTTCGTTTACCAAGTTACCGGCAGGAATTTACAGCATTCGTATTGAAGCTAAAAATGCAGAACCGTTGCTAATGAAAGCTATAGCTGTAACTTCTGATACCGATTTAGGGGTTCTGGAATTGAAACCCGCATCGACAGAACTTTCGGAAGTTGTAATTACGCAAAAGAAGCCAATCGTAAAAGTACAGGCCGATAAAACGGTTTTTCAAGTTGAAAATACGATTAATGCCACGGGAACTTCGGGATTTGAATTGCTTCGTAAAACTCCTGGCGTTGTGGTAGATAACAACGATAGTTTGATTGTAGAAGGAAAATCGGGTGTGCTTATTTACATCGATGGCAAACAATCGTTTTTAAGCGGAACCGATTTAACCGACTTCCTCAAAACCATTCAAGCGACTGATATTTCGGCAATTGAAATCATAACACAGCCATCTTCAAAATACGATGCAGCTGGAACGGCAGGAATTATTAACTTCAAACTCAAGAAAAGCAAGCTGTTTGGAACGAACGGAAGTGCATCGACAGGCGTAAACGTAGGTGAATATGCAACTACAGTGAACGCCGTTACGATTAACAACCGCAGCAAATACGGTAATTTTTACGCCAATTACAGCAACCGATTTGGGAGAAATTACAGCTTTATCAATTTATATCGAACTCAAAATGGTCTCTTTTTTAATTCGCGAGGAACTACGGAATCGGGTATTAGCGCCAATAATTTTCGTATAGGTTACGATTATTCGCCAAACAGCAAGCATACTTTTGGAGCGCTTTTAACGGGCAACTTCAACAACAATTACAGCAACGTAAATACACGAACACCAATTGGTGTGCTAAATCCGACACGAACCGATAGTATTTTGCGCGCAAATAATAGAAACGATGCTCGCAATAAAAATTTATACGCCAATTTAAACTACAAATATCAGGATTCCATTGGGCGTCAGCTTAATATTGATGCCGATTACGGTTTGTATTCCAGCGATCGCGATTCGTTTCAACCTAATTTGTATTTTAATCCAACTGAAACGCAAGTTTTAAGCAGCCAAATAACGCAGCAAATTACACCGACTGAAATCGATATTTACACTTCGAAAATTGACTACGAACAGCCGCTTTTTAAAGGTAAGTTTAGTGCAGGAGCTAAGTTTTCCTTGGTGATAACTACTAATGTTTTCGATCTTTTCAATGTAGTTGACGACGTTCCGATTCTGGATACAAATCGCAGCAACGCTTTTGATTATACAGAGAATGTTAATGCATTGTACTTGAATTACAGTCGCGATGTCGGAAAATTTAACTTTCAAATGGGTTTGCGAATGGAAAATACGCAATCGAAAGGCGAACTTAATGCTACTCAAACAAATCAAGATCAGGTTGTTAAACGAAATTATACCGACTTTTTCCCAAGTGGAGGCGTTACTTATGCAGCGAATCAAAACAATTCATGGGCATTGATTTACTCGCGGAGAATCGAACGTCCGAATTACCAGTCGTTGAATCCGTTTCAATTTCAGTTGGATGAGTTGAATTTCCAGCAAGGGAATCCGTTTTTGCGTCCGCAGTACACACACAACATCAAATTGAATCACACGTACAAATACACGTTAAATACCAGTTTAACGTACACGTATGTAACCGATTTCTTCGCGCAAGTTACAGAGATTGTCGATGAAAAGAAGAGTTCGTTAATAACTAAGAATGTTGCAAATCAGGAAGTTATAAACTTGGGAGTTTCGTATCCGTTTAACGTGAAAGAATGGTGGAATGTTTACGCGAGTGTAAATGCATTTCAGAGCAAATACACCGCAAATAGTCCTGAATTTGTACCGCTTACGCAGGAAACCTTGAGTTTTTACGGGCAAAATACGTTTACCTTACCGAAAGATTACACGATTGAAGTTTCGGGTTGGTATTCTTCGCCAGCGGTTTGGGGCGGAACGTATCGTACCGCGTCTATTGGTTCGCTCGATTTGGCTTTCCAAAAGCTGTTTTTGAGTAAAAAACTCAACGTCCGATTAGCGTTTTCGGATATTCTCTTCACCTCGCCTTGGCAAGGAGATACCCAATTTGGCGATTTGGCCATTCGAGGCGACGGTGGTTACGACAGTCGGCAGGTGCGTTTAAACGTGAGTTATAAATTTGGTAGCGACTCGGTAAAGAAAATGCGCGAACGTTCAACCGGTTTGGAAGACGAGCAAAATCGTTTAGGATCGTAAAACGTTAATTCAGTTTACGATACGCCGTAGGGGAACTACCTTTTTTTCGTAAAAATACCCGATTGAAGTAGCTAAGCGTCTCAAAACCACAATCGTTGGCTATTTGCGCTACAGATTGATCTGTTTGCAACAACAAGCGCGCGGCTTCGTTAATACGGATTTCATTTAAGTAATCTGAAAACGTTTTTCCAACTGCTTTTTTGAAGAACTTACAGAAGTTGCTTTCCGTCAGAAAAATTAGTTCGGCCACTTCCTTCAAAGTTATGGGCTCAGCAAACCGATTTTGAATATACAAACACACTTTATTGATGCGCATTTCGTGTTGTTTGCTGATAGTTACTTGTGCGGCATTTGGTGCGATAGTTCTGTGTGGTACGTTTGTCAGTTGATCTAAAACGTGCAGTAATTGCAAAATTTTCGACAAATCTTTTCGATGAATCAGTTCTTCCATATCGCGAATTAATTCTGCGGAAGCATTAAAAGCTAATCCGCTTGAAGCATTCGTCAATAGTGCTTTTATGGAAGCACATTCACGTAAATTTCCGAGCGATTCAAAAATGGCAGGCGTGAATTGAATAACGATGGCTTCAACAGTTTCGCCAGCAATTTCCTTACTCGACCACGTGTGCGGTACATGACTTCCCAAAAGCACTAAATCACCGGCTTCGAACGGCTCGTATTTGTTGCCAACCAATCGAAATCCGGATCCGCGAACTATAAATGTAAGCTCATATTCGGGATGATAATGCCATTTGAATTCGAAAAAAGGCAATTCAAATCGGTACGCATATAGACTTTGCCGACCTTTCTCCGCTTGTATATCTTCTAAGTGTGCTTTCAACTTTATTATGAATTTTCAGAGAGTTAAAGCTAGATAAAAATTCAATATAGTGTTAGATTTTGTCAAATTTATGGTATTTGAACGCAGTAGCTTGTTCTAGTTTTGGGTTGTTGAATAACTTTCATTTCCAAACCAGATTACAAACTTAAAAAAGAATAAACCTATGACAGTTCCGGCACACATTAAAGAAGAGTTAAACACTTACGTGGAATTGACTCCCGAGCAGATAGCTTTTTACGACACTAATCGATACATAAAAGTAAAGCAGGTGTTAAGTTCAGAAACTTTGCAATTTTTTAATGCGCAAATTTCGGAACAAGTTGCAATAATGAATACCGAAAGTACCGCCTTAGAAGATCGAACTACGTACGGAAAAGCTTTCTTACAATTATTTAATCTATGGCTTGAGAACGATGTGGTTAAAGAACTGGTTTTCAGTAAACGAATTGCAAAAATTGCTGCCGATTTGATGCAAACCTCAGGAGCGCGATTGTACCACGATCAAGCATTGTTTAAAGAAGCTGGTGGTGGTATAACGCCTTGGCATGCCGATCAGTATTATTGGCCGCTTACCACAGATAAAACCATTACAGCGTGGATTCCGCTTCAGGCGACTCCCTTGGAAATGGGTCCGTTGGAATTCAGCGCGGGGAGTCATCGTTTGGTTGAAGGTCGGGAGTTAGCTATTGGCGATGAAAGTGAAGCCGTTATCCAAAAGAAACTACGTGTAACCGATTTTGAGCACGTTATTGAAGCCTTCGATGCTGGTGAAATCAGTTTCCATTCGGGTTGGGTTTTTCACCGAGCTGGAGCCAATTCCACTAACGAAATGCGAAAAGTAATGACTGTGATTTACATGGACGAAAACATGATTTTAAAGCAGCCAGAGAATAAAAATCAGGAAACCGATTGGCATAAATGGTGCACAGGTGCCGAGGTAGGGCGCGAAATTGATACGCCATTAAATCCGATTTTATACACATCGAAACGTTCATGAAACTAAAATACATTGCTCCGTTTTGGGGACAAGAACAGCTGTCGGCCGAAGCTTTTCTGACGAAAGTAGTGCAAAGCGGTTACGACGGCGTGGAAATCAATTTCCCGGACAACGACTTGTTTGTTCGAGAGTTTAAACAAGTACTGCAAAACATCCGCGAAAGCGTAAATCCTGAGTTTATTTTCATTGCCCAACAAGTTTTGGGTTTTAAAGAAGAAACGACTAATGCGCACAAACAACGTATGAGCGATCGATTAGCGTATTTGCTGGAACTGCAACCTACTTTCGTGAATTCGCATACGGGGCGCGATTACTTCGATTTCTACGAAAATTGCGAATGTATTGAAACCACCAAACAGCTTTCGAAGCAATATCAAATTCCGATTTACCACGAAATTCACCGCGGCCGATTTTCCTTTCACGCCAAAACGTTGATTTCGTATTTGGATATTTTTCCACATTTAGAATTGGTGGGCGATTTGTCTC
>CALRVY020000201.1:0-4572 GCA_943371725.1 Pseudanabaena sp. UWO311
GACTTAGCATCCATACGAGCGAACAAACCAGGACCAAATTTGACGTCGAAAATGGCGAAAACGTCTAGATTGACCGACGAAGCAAAAAAAGTGATCGGACTGCAAAATTTTATAAAGCGATAATTTTCAATAATGAAGCGGCTTTTGTGGATAAAATCGTAAAAAAGGGTAAAGCAACGCTCCGGGGCCTCCAGCCCGCCTCCGGTTTAAAAATACAAAATCGTTTTTTGGCAGACGAATTATAAGCGTGTTTAAACGTTTATAAACGTTTAGGTTGGTTATGAACAATTTAACTGACTCGAATTATTGGATTTCAAGATCAGTATTTAAAACAAAATAGGGAAATAGCGTCCAGGCGAGCCACCAAACCAGAACCAAATTTGACGTCGAAAATGGCGAAAACGTCTAGATTGACCGACTAAGAAAAAAAAGTGATTGGAGTCGAAAATTTTATAAATCGAAAATTCTGAATAATGAAGCGGTTTTTGCGATTAAAATCGCAAAAAAGGGTATAGTAACGCTCCGGGGCCTCCAGCCCGCCTCCGGTTTAAAAATACAAAATCGATTTTTGGTGAACGAATTTTTAGCGTGTTTAAACGTTTATAAACGTTTAAGTTGGTTATGAACAATGCAATTATCTTTTTGTTTGATTTTCTATTGCTTATCGCAAACGAAGTAGTATTATCGTTTGGTGACGTCTTTAAAGCCCCGATAGTAGTGGAAAGCCCGAACGTGTGGCTAGGTGTGCGCACGTGGTTTTGGTGGCGACCAGCGGAAGCCACGCAAAACCGCTGTGCAAACCCTTGCCACGCGGCGGACTTGCAACGGATAGCGGGAATAGCTTCATAATCCTATTTCTTATCAACTAATCGATAGTTTAAAGCAAATCTTTTTTTAAAATCAGTTTAAATTTTAACATATTGTCAATAATTCGATTTCAGAATTGCAGACTTATTAATTTTTTAATTAAATTCGATTAGATTTTAGATTAGAGAATAATTCGTCTTCCGTTCTGTTTCAATTGCGGCAGGCATTTTTTTCAACTGTTTTCGCTTATGTTACACCCATTATCAGCCGTTTCTTTAACGCCAATTGAGAAACTATCTACCGAAATTGAACACAAAACAACCTACAGCCTCGATCGTTGCGAACTCAATATCTTTGAAACACATAAATCGGCCGAAAAAGTAGCACTCACTTTCGGCGGATTTGCAGTAACATCAATGCTACGCGGGAAAAAAGTGCTACACGAGGATAATCGCAAAATTAACTACTCTTTAGGCGAAACCTATGTTTTACCAGCTTCAGCACCCATGGTTATCGATTTTCCAGATGCCGATTATGCCAACCCGACGCAATGTACCGCGCTGGTTATCGATAATTCGTATTTAACGAAGCAACTCGATTTTTTGAATGAACATTTTTGCAGAAATGCCGAGGATAATATGAATTGGGAATTGTCGTCGACCAAAGCACTATTGCGCAACAATGTTCAAGTATCAACTTTAGGAAATCAATTAATTAGTTTGTTTAGTAGCAATGATCCGCTGCGTGCTATTTTAATCGATCTTAAATTGAAAGAATTAGTACTTACAATTATGCAATTGCACAATTATACTTTTTTGGTAAAAACAGATCGCGAGCAGCAACGCATTCATAACCGTTTTGAAGTGGTTGTCAATTTTATTCGTGCCAATTTATCAGCAACCATTAAATTCGAGGAGCTTTGTCGATTAGCTGGCATGAGTAAATCTGTCTTTTATCGCAGTTTTTTGAAAGAATACGGCGTTACGCCTAGTCAGCTGTTAGTTCAAGAACGTATCAATCGAGCAAAGCAATTACTAAAGATGGAACAGGTTTCTATCAAAGAAGTTTGTTACGCTTGCGGATTTACGGATCCAAACTATTTTTCGCGTACTTTTAAAATGTTTGAAGGGCAAACGCCTTCTGAATTTGCGTATAAGTTTCGTCGACCTGATTTAGTATCTTAGCTTTCTCGGTTTTTGTAGCCTACTTTTTCACAGGGAATACAATGCTACTATTTGGGAATGGATTGCAGTTTCGATGGCATTAAAAAATCAAATTTTGGTAAACATTAATTTTTTTTGTTATGCCAATCTTAAAAAGACCCGAATTTAAAGCCGTTTATGAAAACTATATCGACGGTAAGTGGACACCGCCCGTTCACGGTAAATATTTTGAAAACATTTCGCCAATCGATGGTTTGGCTTTTACTACAGTTGCACATTCCAGTAAAGACGATTTAAATCTGGCTGTTAATGCAGCCGAACGCGCCTTTCCATCATGGAGTAAAACATCGGCAACCGAACGAAGCATTATTTTAAATAAAATTGCCGACCGTATGGAAGCCAATCTAGCGTATCTGGCAGCTGTTGAAACAATCGACAATGGAAAGGCAGTTCGTGAGACACTCAACGCCGATCTTCCCTTAGCGATTGATCATTTCCGCTATTTTGCCGGAGTTATTCGCGCCGAGGAAGGTTCGGTAGTGGAATTAGACGAACACACCGTTTCGATGATCGTACACGAACCCATTGGAATCGTTGCACAAATAATCCCGTGGAATTTCCCAATTTTAATGGCTGTTTGGAAATTAGCTCCAGCGTTAGCGGCCGGTAATTGTGTAGTTTTAAAGCCTGCAGAAAGTACGCCAACATCGATTATGATTTTGATGGAAGTCATTGGCGATTTAATACCGCCAGGTGTTGTAAATGTAGTTAACGGTTTTGGTGCCGAACTCGGCCGCGCCTTAGTTACAAATCCCAAAGTAGCAAAAGCTGCGTTTACAGGGTCAACAGCCACAGGACGTTTGGTGATGCAATACGCAACTGAGAATATTATTCCCGTTACGTTGGAATTAGGAGGGAAGTCGCCTAATATTTTCTTCCCGTCTGTTTTCGATGCCGACGATGAATTTCTCGACAAAGCCATCGAAGGCGCAGTTTTGTTCGCTTTAAATCAAGGAGAGGTGTGTACGTGTCCGTCGCGGATGTTAATCCACGAATCGATTTACGAGCGATTTATCGAGCGAGTTATTGCACGAACCGAGGCAATTATTATGGGTAATCCTTTAGATACCAGTGTTATGATGGGTGCGCAAGCATCTAAAATTCAGCATGAGAAAATTAAAGGATATCTGAATTTGGGACGAGAAGAAGGAGCCGAAGTTTTAACTGGAGGCGAAGCGTTGCATTTGGAAGGCGATCACAAAAACGGCTATTACATTAAGCCCACGATTTTTAAAGGGCACAATAAAATGCGTGTTTTTCAAGAGGAAATTTTTGGTCCAGTGGTTTCTGTTACCACTTTTAAAACCACCGAAGAGGCAATTGCCATCGCAAACGATACGTTATATGGGTTGGGAGCTGGAGTTTGGACACGCGATGC
This sequence comes from Pseudanabaena sp. UWO311, assembly GCA_943371725.1. Lineage (GTDB taxonomy): Bacteria > Bacteroidota > Bacteroidia > Flavobacteriales > Flavobacteriaceae > Flavobacterium. The sequence goes on from CALRVY020000201.1 coordinate 3,409, forward strand.
ACACGAGTTGTATCAAGTTCCGCGTGCCATTCAAGCAGGTCGGGTTTGGGTAAATAATTATCATGCATATCCAGCTGGCGCACCTTTTGGTGGATACAAACAATCGGGTGTGGGTCGCGAAAATCATAAAATGATGCTCGGGCACTACCGTCAATCGAAAAATATGCTAATTAGCTACAATAAAAACAAATTGGGATTTTTCTAGAATCCGTTTTGCAAGATAACCGTCGAACACGTATTCGGCGGTTTCTTCTTTAATGAATTCTGATATAATAAATTCATTTTCAGGCGTTAATTCAAAGGTGTTTTGTCGAAGTTATGTTATTAAAAAAGTATTATGATTGAACGATTAACGGCTACGGCTGCAGCATTGGAAGTAATTGCTTTGTTAAAAGAACAATACGGCGAGCTTATGTTATATCAAGCAGGTGGCTGTTGTGAAGGCACGCAACCGCAGTGCTTTGAAAAAGGCGGATTTATGCTGCGCACCGATGACGTTCGAATCGGATTGGTTGCAGATACGCCTTTTTGGGTTGATCGCGATTTATTCCAGTATTGGAAATACAGTCATTTTACGCTAGATGTTTTGGATGGCTTTGGTGTAGGCGGATTTTCTTTGGAAACGCCCTTAGGTAAAACTTTTAAAATTCACTATCGTTTGTTTTCAGAACAGGAGTTAACGAATTTAACGCCGCTATTTTTTAATAACGATTAGATTTAAATTCTTGATTTTTTTTGGGGGTGCCGGCGGCGCATTTGTAGCGCTTCGCAAACGTTTCACTGAGCCGCCGTCGCGCTATCCGCTATATCTTTTTGGCAAATAGTTAGTGGAAATTCCGTACCGCCAAAAAGGATATCGCTCCTATCGCTCACCCGAAAATCGTCACCAACGAGTGTTTAAAACACCAATTATTGATTGATTGGACAAAATAGTGTGAATTTGTAAAATTTTTTATTCAAAACAAATCAGTAGTAAATTCAAGGGCTTGCACACGAAATTTTCAAAAAAGGGTAAAGCAACGCTCCGGGGCCTCCAGCCCGCCTCCGGTTTAAAAATACAAAATCGATTTTTGGCAGACGAATTTTTAGCGTGTTTAAACGTTTATAAACGTTTAGATTGGTTATGAACAATATAACGGGCACGAATTACTGGATTTCAAGATC
>CALRVY020000202.1:0-4436 GCA_943371725.1 Pseudanabaena sp. UWO311
AATTGTATTGCTCGAGGCGCTATAAAGTATCGAAATGCTAAAAATTGGTCATCGCGGAATTCCGACGCAGTTTTTGGAAAATAGCCTAAAAGGTTTTGAATACTGCTCGGAATTTGGCGCCAATGGTATTGAATACGACGTTCGAACAGACCGCGACGGCGTATTTTGGATTATGCACGACCGTTCGACCAAACGTACTTGTATAGAAGCCGTTCTTATGGCCGACACAGCTACTGCATTACTAGAACAAATTCGGATGTGCGATGGCAGTGCTATTCCAAAATTGCGAACGGTATTAGAGCGTTTTCCGAATCTGCTGCACAATATTGAATTAAAAACGACAGAAGCCGCAGCCTTGATTTCATTTTTAGATGAAACCCTTGCTGAAGTTCGATTTCCTAAAGAACAAATTGTACTCACGAGTTTTTTACCCGAAAATTGGCCGATATTTGCCCAAAGTAGGTATCGATTCGGATGTTTGTTCGAACATATAAATGAACAAGACATTGCCCGAATCACAGAATTACAGCCCGAATTTGTGGTTTTGAATCACGCTTTAACGGAAGAAAAAACCATTCGAAGCTGCGTTGATTCTAAGCTGAAAGTCTGGCTCTACACGGTGAACGATCGGGCTGCCGTACGATTTTGGAAAAGTACTGAATTGATAGACGGAATTATTAGTGACGACTTTACGCTTTTAAATGAAATGTGATATTGCAATAATTGGCGGCGGCGCAGCAGGGTTCTTTACGGCTATAAATGCGGCAACTCAAAATCCGAAACTAAAAATTGTGATTTTAGAGCGCGGAAAAGAAGTACTTTCCAAAGTACGTATTAGCGGCGGCGGACGTTGCAATGTGACGCACGATTGCATGGATCCTCGCGAATTGGTAAAGAATTACCCGCGTGGCGAAAAAGAACTATTAGGTCCGTTTTCAAAATTTGGCCCGAAACAAACCATTGAGTGGTTCGAATCACGAGGCGTTGCGTTAAAAACCGAATCCGACGGACGCATGTTTCCAATCAGCAATAAAAGTCAGACGATAATCGATTGCTTTCTCAACGAATGCAGAAAACTCGGCATCGTCATCGAAACGGGAATTGTTGTAAAAGACATTCAAAAAACTGCCGAAGGCTTTGAAATCATAACCACAACGCAGCCGATACAAGCACAGAAAGTAGTTGTAGCCGCTGGTTCGAGCACGAAGGTTTGGGATATTTTACAAAATCTGGGTCATAATATCATCGCTCCTATCCCGTCGCTATTCACATTCAATGTAGTTGAAAAAGAGATTACGGCACTTGCCGGTATATCTAAACAAGTTAGCGTCTCGATTCCGCAATTGAAATTAAAACAAGCAGGTAATTTACTGATTACCCATTGGGGATTTAGCGGACCCGCAGTTTTGAGATTGAGTGCCGTTGCTGCCCGTGAACTTGCGAAATTGGAATACCGCTTTCAAATTCAAATCGATTGGCTCAACGAAGAATCGAGCACATCCGATTATGAAAGTGAGCTGCGAACCCTACTTTTAGAACACCACAAAAAAACAGTTATCAATACCAATTTGTTCGGATTTTCGAACCGGCATTGGTTGTTTCTGTTGGAAAAAACTCAAATTCCTCAGCAAAAGAAAATCGCCGAGTTAAGCAAGAAAGATTACCGTGCACTGGCAACGGTGCTGCGTTCAGATGCGTACCAAATCAACGGAAAAAGTACGTTTAAAGAAGAATTTGTAACCGCGGGAGGCGTTTCTTTAAAAGACATCAACTTCAAAGATTTTTCCAGCAAAAAAACAGAAAACCTCTATATCGTGGGCGAATGTTTAGACATCGACGCCGTGACAGGAGGTTTTAACTTTCAAAACGCGTGGACAGGCGGCTTTCTTGCCGCTATCGCATTAACGCAATAAATCGGTTACTAAAGACGGAAACAATCCAATCGTCAGATTCAATAGCAAAGCAACTGTTGCCACTGCGTAGATGTAAAACGGACGACCGGTTCTCTCGTGTTGCGGTTCTTTGGTGTACATCGCTAAAATCAGCTTGAAATAATAACCGACAGCGATAATCGAATTCACTACTGCTACGATTACTAAAGCCAGATGCCCGCTTTCTAAAACTTGCGAAAACAACATCAATTTAGCGAAGAAGCCTGCAAAGATTGGTATACCCGCCATCGAAAGCAAAGAAGTGGTTAGCACAAACGCCAAGAAAGGATTTGATTTTCCTAAACCTTGAAAGTTCACGATATCTTCGTTCTCTAGGTGTCTGCACACATAAAGAATAACGCTAAAAGCTGCAATTCCCGCGAAAGCATAAGCTGTTCCGTAATATAAAAGTGTTCCGGCGGAAATCTCTGTTCCAACAAGCGTCATTAACATGAAACCTGCATGCGAAATACCTGAAAAAGCCAACATACGTTTTACATTCGCTTGGCGTAACGCCATGATGTTTCCAACGGTCATCGACAAGCCGGAAAGTACAATAAGTACCGTTTGCGACGTTTCGGGTAAGTTACCACTCATCGCGAAGAATAGTTTGAAGAAAGTTGCCATAGCAGTAACTTTCGCTAAAGTACTCATTGTAGCTGTGGTAAGAGCTGGTGCACCTTCGTAAACGTCGGGAGCCCAGAAGTGGAAAGGTACTGCTGCAATTTTGAACAATAAACCAATAGCGAGCAAAATTCCACCGATGTAGAACCATTCTTCAACGTCGGCTGAAACGGCAGCTTCCATAATCACGCGCATATCAAACGATCCGATGGCACCATAAATCAAGCAAATTCCGAAAAGAATGATACCTGAAGCAAACGAACCCATTAAGAAATATTTCATTCCCGATTCGTTCGACTTGATATTCAATCTGCGACTTGCAGCTAAGATGTATAGAGAAATAGAAAGTACTTCAATACCTAAGAAAAACATGGCTAGATTTCCGAAACTTACCATTGCAACAGCACCAGAAAGAAGAAAAATCTTTATCGCTATAAAATCGCTTAACTTATCGGGTACGTCATCGTAAAAATGATGTCCTAAAGCGATTAAGAACGTTGTCAAAATGATAAATAAGGCGTTGAAAGTAACTGAGAAATTATCAACTACAATCATGTTGTTGTAGTAAGAAGCTGTTGCGTTATAATCTAAACTATTGAGGTATAAAATTCCGCACAATGCCACGATTGAGAACGGAACTAAAATCTTTCTGAGATTCATTAATTCGAATATCAGACAAATAACGCCAAGTGCTGTAATTGCTATTAAAGTGTTCATTCCGGTTGGTTAGTTTGTGCTAATTTGAGCGATAATTTCATTTACGGCTGGTGCAATCAAATCGTTTATTGGTTGCGGATAAATTCCAAAGAAAAAGATAACAGCTGCTAGAGCACCAAAAACAAGCGACTCCGTCACGGTTAGATCGGCAAAAGGCTTTTTGTTTGCTTCGCCCAACATAACCTGCTGATACATTTTCAACATATAGTAAGCTCCCAATACAATGGTTAAACCTCCGATAACGGCATACCAAACGTTTTGTGTAGATAGTGAAAACAACAATCCGAATTCACCCACGAAATTCACAGTACCTGGAAGCGCAACCGATGCAAGGGTAACAATCAAGAAAGCAGAAGCAAACTTAACGGCTTGTGCTCTAATTCCACCGAGCTCACTGATGGCGCGTGTGTGGTAACGGCGTTCAATTACTTCAACAGCAAAGAAAACGCCAACTACAACTAAACCATGGCCAAACATTTGGATAATACCGCTGGTGATGCCATCGGTGGTTAAACCGTAGAAACCAGCAGCAATTAAACCTACGTGTGCCAAAGATGAGTATGCTAGTAGTTTCTTCACATCGCGCTGACGTAAAGCAACGATAGAACCATAAATAACACCCGCAATTCCGATCCATACCAAATAAGGCATTAACTCTTTCGATGCATCGGGCGAAATAGGAATTTGCCAACGAATCACACTATATAATCCCATTTTAAGCATGATACCCGAAAGTAACATGGTTCCCATAGCAGGTGCTTTTTGATAAACGTTTGCTTGCCAAGTGTGAAACGGAATCAGTGGAATCTTAATCGCATAAGCTAAAAAGAAACCTCCAAAAACAAGTAGCTGTTCGTTGTAAGAAAGTTCTAAATTATATAAATCGGTTAGCAACAAACTTCCCGCTTTTCCATACAGGTAAACAAAACCAACAAGCATAAACAGCGAACCGGCAAATGTGTAAATAAAGAATTTCACTACTTGCTTTTTGCGCTCTTCAGCATCGCCGCTTCCCCAAATTAATGCAATGAAATAAATCGGAATTAAGGCAACTTCCCAGAAGATGTAGTATAGTAATCCATTTGAAGCCACAAAGGTTCCGCACATGGCGAATGCCATTAACAAAACAAGTGCATAAAGTGATTTTGCGTTTGCGAATTTTGT
>CALRVY020000203.1:0-4430 GCA_943371725.1 Pseudanabaena sp. UWO311
CACAAGAATGGCTGCAAACCATTCGTAAAACGGAAGTGAAATTCCGACAAATTTTAAAATGGGTTTCTTGTTTTGCCTTGGCTGTAAATGAAGTAAATGCGGCTTTAGGTCGTGTGGTTACAGCTCCTACAAACGGCTCGGCGGGCGTGATTCCTGCCGTGTTGATGTACTACATGGTTATCGAAAACCACCAAGCAGGCGACGATGAAGTGAAGAAATTCTTGATGGTTGCCGGCGAAGTAGGCAGTATTTTCAAAAAAGGCGCAACGATTTCGGCAGCCATGGGTGGCTGTCAGGCAGAAATTGGCGTATCATCTGCCATGGCCGCAGCTGCGTTATGCGAATTAATGGGCGGATCACCCGAGCAAGTTCTCATGGCAGCCGAAATTGCCATGGAACATCATTTGGGATTAACCTGCGATCCAATCGGTGGTTTGGTGCAAATTCCGTGCATCGAACGAAATACCATGGGCGCAATAAAAGCGATTAACGCCGCAGAACTCGCCTTAGAAACCGATGCTAAAAATGCAAAAGTTCCTTTGGATAAGGTCATCAATACCATGTGGCAAACGGCCAAAGACATGAATTCCAAATACAAAGAAACTTCCGAAGGTGGTTTGGCAGTGGCTGTAAATATTGCCGACTGCTAATTCTTATTTCGCAGACTTTCGCGTATCGTACGTATGGGCAATTTTCCATTGACCATCAACAGCAACGAGAAAAAAGTAATTTCGACCGCTGTGTTGTAACGCATCGTTAACATAAAACTCATAATCCATGTGAACGTCGGCAGTTTGTCCGTAATCGCGTACGATAACATTCGAAATTCGCTCCTCTAATTTGATACTTTCGGGAATATTCGAAAACTCGTTCAAAAAATCAGTTGCCGCTCTCGAAACAACCTTGGGTTCACCGTTAATATACATCAACGTATCGAAGTTAACAGAATCATTCAACAATAACGGACGCATGATTGCGGGTGTCTTCTGATTCAAACCCGAAAAAAACCATTCGACAATTTTTTCCGGACTAGCCGAATCTTGTGCAAACGAAACCGAACTTGCAAACAAGACAGCAAACAAAAACAACTTTTTCATAACAGTAGTACTTTCGGCAAATATATCTTAATAGCGCGAAATTTTAGGGTTTCAGTACTGCGATTTGGCTAACTTTGCGACTTAAATTTTGTGTTATGTCGGTTGCTAAAAAAGACTACAAACGAATTACGACCCGTTCGCTGATTGAAATGAAAAGTCAGGGCGAAAAAATCTCCATGCTCACTGCCTACGATTACACTATGGCTAAAATCGTAGATTCAGCGGGGATCGACGTAATTTTGGTTGGCGATTCGGCCAGTAACGTAATGGCAGGGCATGAAACCACGCTACCGATTACACTCGATCAGATGATTTACCACGCTTCGTCTGTAGTACGCGCCATCAATCGCGCCTTAGTAGTTGTAGATTTACCGTTCGGAAGTTACCAATCGGATTCGAAAGAAGCCTTGCGTTCGGCAATTCGCATCATGAAAGAAAGTGGCGGACACGCCGTAAAGCTCGAAGGCGGACGCGAAATTAAAGATTCGATAAAGAAAATTTTAAACGCCGGAATTCCCGTAATGGGACATTTAGGTTTAACACCACAATCCATCTATAAATTCGGAACCTACAACGTTCGTGCGAAAGAAAACGCCGAAGCCGAAAAACTCATTGAAGACGCTATCATGCTCGAAAAGTTGGGTTGTTTTGCATTAGTGTGCGAAAAAATCCCGGCAGAGCTTGCCAAACGCGTAGCCGAAAGCATCAGCATTCCCGTAATTGGTATTGGTGCCGGAAGCGATGTCGATGGTCAGGTACTAGTTATTCACGATATGTTGGGCATGAATAATGAGTTTTCACCTCGATTTTTACGTCGCTACCTCAACCTATACGACCAAATGACGGCAGCAATCTCGCAGTACGTCTCAGATGTGAAATCGGTTGATTTTCCAAACGCCGGAGAACAGTATTAATGAAAACGGCTGCAGACGGTTCGAACTTGCAGGTTTTGTTCGAAGACAATCATTTGGTGGCGGTTAACAAGCGTTGTGGCGACTTAGTTCAGGGCGATAAAACCGGCGACGAAACGTTGTTGGATGCCATAAAAAACTACATTGCTGCTAAATATCAGAAACCCGGAGCTGTGTTTGCGGGTGTGGTGCATCGATTAGACCGACCTACCTCGGGAGTGGTTGTTTTTGCGCGAACTTCGAAGGCTTTAGCTCGGATGAATGCCCTTTTTAGCAGTCGCGAAACGGAGAAAGTTTACCATTGTTTAATCGAAGGAAAGCCGCAGCAGGAAGCCGCTACATTAACGCATTTTTTGGTTCGTAACGAAAAAAACAATACGAGCAAAGCCTTTGAAAAAGAGGTTACTAACAGCAAAAAAGCCGTTTTGCATTACAAATTGCTTCGCGCATTTACCAATTACAGTTTGTTGGAAATACAGTTAGAAACGGGTAGGCATCATCAAATTCGGGCCCAATTGGCGGCTTGCGGCATGGTCATTAAAGGCGATTTAAAGTACGGTGCCAAGCGTTCCAACCCAAACGGCGGCATAAGCTTACACGCGCGAGAGCTCACATTTGTGCATCCGGTTGCTAAAACCGAAGTGAAAATTCGCGCTCCCTATCCCGCTGGAGATATTTTCGAGGGATAACTGCTTCAAATTCATGATTTTTTGGGGGTGCCGGCGGTGCAATCATAGCGCTTCGCAAACGTTTCGCTGAACCGCCGTCGCGCCATTCGCTGTATCTTTTAGGCGAAAAAATACTGGAAATTCCGTAACGCCTAAAAGGATGCCGCTGCTGTCGCTCACCCGGGGGAAGGTGCAAATGGAAAAAGCTAAAAAATAGAAAAAAGCAAAAGAGGCGAAAGAAAGAATATAAAGCTTCGTTGCGAGAGCTGTTGTATTGTTTTTTGACGGCTTGTGTTATGCAACTGTGCTAGCAGGTGAAGTGTACTTTCGAGGTTACCTCAAATTCGGGGGAGTTTGGGGAGCGCGGGGGCTTTAAGTATTCTCTCTTGTATCTTAATATCTATAAATATTATTTTATAAAATCTAGCCAAATTTTATTTCAAGTCATCTCAATAATAAATTATTCTACGTTCAACATCGATTTTAGAAGAATATTTACTTAATATTTTTCTTTCGATTTCTGCTTGAGCATCTTGTTGTAATGAAAAAAGACTATAACCGTAACGTTCATAATAATCATTACTGTATTTCTCTCTTTTCTTAAGATATTGTAAATAATTATCATACCTCGTTCTGTCAATTGCGTAGGTCTGCTTTGTCCAATTTTTTAATTCGTCAAATTCATAATTAAATTTCAAATTGTTTATGTAACCTTTTTTATTCTCGTCATTACAGTCAATATTATTTAAATTACCATTTTCTTCGTATTCAAATCTAATTTCGTTTAAATTTCCATACTTTGTTTTTTTAATATCTGATATTTTATCATCACTATAATGTATTTCAATATTAAATGTTAACTCATTGTTTTTGTTAAATTCAGTTACCTTTTTAATTTTATTATTTATAAACTTAACTGACTTGTTGTCTTTCTCATGGAGGATTTCTTGAATGTTGTTTTCTTTGTCAAGAATTATGTAGTATTTTAACGCTGAGATTTTATATTTTTTATCAGATATTTCAGTTTTGTTTTCAACAACAGAAAATTCATTTTTACTTTTGTTGAATGTGTATTCAAAAATTGAATTTAATGTGTAGCCGTCTAAATATTTGTGTTTTATCTTAGCAATAAGATTGTAGTCGTTATATTCATATTCAATGTCATAGTTATAAATTTCTTTAGATTCTGAGTATTCTCTTCTTTTTACACTAACTAATTTGTTGTCTTCATATTTTAAAGCCAGATCCATTATTAATGAGTTGTCCTTAAATCCTTTATAATTTGTTATAAATCCGTCTTCATTGAACTTTATCTGATAATTATCACATCTGTCAGCCTCATAACTTTTCTCAATTATTTCACTCACTGAAATATTAAAACTATCAAAAAATAATCCACTATAATAGTAGTCAAAATTAGATAATGCTCTTGTATATGAAATATCAGTATCTTCAAGACTTCCTAAATTTAAAAATCTTGGGTTGGCTTTTCCAATAGGTTTATATGTAATATCTGTAATTTCATTTAAGATATAACTATAGTTTACTTGTTTTACTTTTCCTTTTAAATTAAAAAGATGCAAATGATTTTCTTGATTTAGTTTTACTTCTTGTTTACAACCCATTAAACATAAAACTGAAAGTATAAAAATGATTTTTGTCATTATATTTTGTTTAAAAATTTATTTTTAAGATTTGTTTTTGCGAACGTTCTATTTTGTACTGCCGTCACACAATTAACATTAATATCCAAT
>CALRVY020000204.1:0-4370 GCA_943371725.1 Pseudanabaena sp. UWO311
GCTCCCTAAATCTTTTCATCTCTAAATCTTGAATTTTTTTGAAATGTGCGGTTTTTCCGTAAAATTTATTTCTGGGAAATTCGTATTGGGAATGTCCCTACGTATCCCGCCCGCCCTACGTGACGAAGTTTTGAAAAAAAATCGAAATATGATTACGGGTTTTCCGCATATTTTTGAAGTATTAAGATTGGAGTATTAAGTATTAAGATTTCGATGAGTTCACCACTTTACGTATCTTTTTTGGGAAGCTAGAAAATAGTCTCGATAGCTATCGGGATTGATAAATTCGCCATTTAACGTATCATTTTTCCACCCGAACCCGCGTATCGTGGGAGCCTGAGCCTGTTGAAGGGCGGTACCAATTTTCAGGCGGTTTGACACTTTCTGTGTTTTCCTCACCAGCCAAACATTCCACAAAATTCTGTGAACTTCGGCGTTTTCTGTGCGCTTAAAATGCTGGTGCGTGAGCGTGTCGAAGGCCAATTTTTTTTTTTTCGCTTCTTTTGCTTCTTTTGCTTTTTTTCCTTTTTCCCTTTTTCCCTTTTTTCCCTTTTTTCCCTTCTTTCGCTTTTCTAATCTTCCCAATCCGGCGTTTCGTTGTCGGCTGAGCTTACCGAAAGCAAACTTTAAAAACGCTCAACTATCAAACCTTATACTTCAAATTTACACTTGCAATGTTCGCATTTAGGTTATTACTTCGATCGTAATGACCTACACGAAGTTCGAGCATCGCCCAATGTGGATTCCCAAAAAGGCCGTTTTCGGGAGCCATGCGAACCCCAATTCCGTAAAAGTTGCTGTGAAAGGGTGATAAATCGTAGTTACTGGTTCGGAATTCTTCGGTTGGCGCATGTTCGCCATAAGGCTTAAAATACTTGATGCCTGTTTGGTCGTAGTAGCGATAAAATGGCGTAAGTGAGAAAAACGGCGATATTTTTACCGGCAATTCCAGTTCGGCAGTGTGCGATTGCATATCCCAGTCGTCGGTGTAATAACGGTAAAATGCACGAACAATGAGATGATCACCTAAAAAGTACGAAAGTCGGCCGCCAATTGGTATTTTCGTTCGGGTATCGGGTAAGTTTTCCTGTGTAACGGTACCGTCTGAGAGGTAAACGCGGTGAAACGGCAAACTTAAATAGCCCGTTTGTTGCACGTAATCGGCAGTTAAACTCACTTGTAGGTTTTTATTTACGACTTGCGCGTAACTCAAACTTCCAGCAAACGTATTTCGGGCTTCCGTTCCACCTTCGTCGTTCGCTTGCCGCAATTCGATAGGTTTAATAATTTTTACTTGGTCGAGAAAAGCTTGGATACGAGCGGTGAATTCTCCGTTGCGATCTTTCGTTTTTTGAATAAAAGCGGCCGTTCCGTTAAACGATTGGTAATCGTACTCTGTGGAAGAACCTATGCCAACAGCAATCGAACGACCTTTTCCTGCATTTTCGGCAGTGTACAATAAACTAGGATACACGCGAATATCCGACGACGAAGCCGAAGAATTGGCTTGAAGATCAACGCGATCAGAAGAAGCCGAAGTGTAATGATCAACACCAACTTCCACATCTAAAGTGTGTTTTCTTCCCGTACTTCCGTATTTGACCAACGTTACGTCGATAACATTAGCGATATCGGTAAGCTTTTGCGAACCAATACCACCCGTAACAGAGGCGTTTTCGCCATTTTGCCTGTAATAAGATGAAACCATATTGACCTCTTCGATTTTTAACTTCGTAGGTTTAAATTGGGTTGAATCTGTTTGTGCTTGTATTTTAAAGAATGCGAGCAGCATAAAGCCACTCAAGACTAATTTTTTCATGGTAAAATTCCTAAAAGATTAATTACAACCGCAGCCACCGCCTACCTTACCTGAGCTTGCACCACCCGAGCCCTCGCGATAACTTTGAAATGACAGTTCCGTTTTAGATACTTTCCTGGGCGCTAGTGTCATTTCGCTGTCGTTTATTTTAGCTTTTTGATAGCCTTTCACAGACGAGCAATTGACGCTACTAAAAGCAACAAGGGCAAGAACTGTGCACAGAAATAAATTTTTCATCTTAATTGAATTTGACTGGTTTTGAATACATTATTTTGATCATCAATTACTATTGCGTGTACTTCGGGTATTTGTTCGATGAGGTACAAACCGCTTTTTATACCCATGACGCTAACGGGTGTAGCGAGCGCATCGGCGAGTTCGGCATTGGGTGCGATGATCGTAACACTTTTGATGCCTTGGACAGGAAGTCCGGTTTTCGGATTTATAGTATGTGAATAGCGTTTTCCGTTGATAGTTATGAATTTCTCGTATGTTCCTGATGTAGCAATAGCCCTATTTGAAATTGCGAGATACGAAAAAGGAGCGTCTTTTAAATCGGGATGTGCTATGCCTACCGTCCACGGATTGCCGTTGGGTTGCGTTCCCCAGGCACATAAATCGCCACTTGCATTTACAATTCCATTTGTTATTCCTGCGTTTTGAAGTAGCGTTTTTACTTTTTCGGCAGCATAGCCTTTTCCGATTCCGCCAAATCCGATTCGCATACCAACTTCTTTTAGAAAAACGGTTTTAGCTGTTTCGTCGAGAATAACATTTTTATAGTTTACTAAATGAACACTTTGCAAGGCTTCTTCTGGCGATGGTAGGGCAGTCATGCTTCGATCGAAGTTCCACAGTCGTTTGTCGATGCCTCCATACGTAATATCAAAGGCTCCTTGAGTTATCTGCGACAAGAACAGCGCTCGTTCAATAAGGTCGAAAGTTTCGTTTGATACATGTACAGGACTGATTCCAGCATTTGCATTTATTTGCGCGGTTTCACTGGTTTCGCTATACGTTGTAAGCAATTTTTCGATTCGTTTTACTTCTGCGACAGCTTCTTCGAGTAGTGACAAAAATTCGCCTTCGCTCGCAGTTACCATAGAAAACGTGAATAGGTTTCCCATTAATTTTTCGCTATGGCTGAAGGTTTTCATCGTTTATTTACTGCAAAGACTGCTAATTTCGTCGGTGAATTCGGCGACGCTATTTTTTGGTTTTCCGCTCCATTTATGAATTATTTTTCCATTTTGATCGAGCAGGAGTGTCAGAGGAAACTCGCCTTCTGAATTGTACTTTTCAGCGAGCGCATCGTTTTTTGCTTGTTGTTCAGGGCTGAGTTGATTTGCCTTTCTGCGGGGAAAATCGGCGTTTAGTAAAACCAATTTTTGCTCTGCCATTGCGCCAAAAGTTTCGCTATCGAGGTAATTTTTTCGCGTTTGAATACACGGCGCACACCAATCGGAACCAGAAAAGTAAAGTAAGATGTGTTTGTGCGAATCAGCAGCTTTTTGTTTAGCGGTGTTTAAGTCGGTTTCCCATTGTAAAGGAAGCAAAATAGCAGCTGTTGCTAGGAAAAGAAATCTGTAAATCATTAGATAAATTTACAGTTTATAACGAACGAATTACCAAACTATTTCGATAGAAAGCTAATTTGGATTTAGTCTAAGTCGTTCAACAATTCTTAACAAATGCATTAACAAATGATTGGTTTTTGGGTTTAGTTTTGCCTTTTTTGAGAGCATTTTGTCGAAAGCTGATCGCAACCGTTGTCAAAGGTCATTGTGCCCATTGTAAAGAACTTTGAGAAACATTGTGCTATTTTTAGAAGTTAGTCCCGATAGCTATCGGGATCCCGACGTTCACCACTTAACGTATCATTTTCCCACCCGAACCCGCGTATCGTAGGTGTCTGAGCTTGTCGAAGGCTTGGTGCGAAGACTTTTTAGTATTAAGATTTGATTATTAAGACTCTGCGACGTTCACCACTTTACATATCCTTTTGCCGCTCGAACCCGCGTATCGGTAGTGCCTGAGCTTGTCGAAGGCTGGTGCGATTTTTTGGTTGTTTGACACGTTCTGTGTTTTCCTCACCAACAAAACATTCCACAAAATTCTGTGAGCTTCCGCGTTTTCTGTGCGCTTAAAATGCTGGTGCCTGAGCCTGTCGGAGGCCAATCTTTCTTTTCCCTTCTTTCGATTCTTTCTATTTTTTTCCTTTTTCTCTTCTTTTTATTTTTTCGCTTTGTTTCTATTTTTTCGCTTTATTTCCGCGCAAACGGGTGGAGCGGCATCCTTTTTGGCGTTACGGAATTTCCACAAATTTTTCGCCAAAAAGATACAGCGGAACACGTGACGGCGTGTACATTTTTTGCGAAGTGACGATTCGTTTGCCGGTGCGCCCAAATACTAAAATAAGTTCTTCTAAAAAATTAAAGCTGCCAATTATTGGGCTGTTTTATACTGTTTTCTGATTTCATTTTTTAAAGCAAACGCCGGTTGTTGCCTATTTTGAGCGTACTAAGTAGGTTTTAGGTTGCGAAAAAGTACG
>CALRVY020000205.1:0-4353 GCA_943371725.1 Pseudanabaena sp. UWO311
TTTTTTCCTTGCAAAATGGTCTACGGAAGTTTGTAGTCCGTTGGCAACCGAAAGTATAGATGGTTCCGACTTGTTTGAAGTGGGAACAAATCCAATTACTGAGGTACTATTGCTACGTGCCGCACAGAACCTTACCTACGAGCTTCGCAGTATAAACGGTGTGGTAGTGCAACAGGGCAGCTTAGATATAGGTACGCATCAATTGAATTGCAGTTCGTTGGCAACGGGCGTTTATATGTTAAGAGCTACCGATAATACTGGCGCTACTGCGGTTCGAAAAGTAGTGAAGCAGTAAGTGCTTCGTTGCTTGCTGAGCGCAAAGACTTTTGAGTATTAAGATTTTAGTATTAAGATTTGAGTATTAAGATTCCGCGACGTTCACCACTTAACGTTTTTATTAACCTCCCGAACCCACGTATCGTTGGTACCTGAGCTTGTTGAAGGTCGGTGCGATTTTTTGGTGGCTTGACACGTTCTGTGTTTTCCTCAACGGTACTTTATTGCGCAAAATTCTGTGAGCTTCGGCGTTTTCTGTGCGCTTAAAAAGCTGGTGCGTGAGCGGGTCGAAGGAAAAACATGGTGTACATTGTGAAAAACATTGTGGAACTTTGTGCTCCATCGGTAACTTAGCGTGCCCATGCTTTAACCGCAAAGAACGCGAAGATTTACGCAAAGGTCGCAAAGACTTTTTTTCCTTTTTCCTTTCTTTCTATTTTTTCGATTTTTTCGATTTTTTCCATTTTTTCCATTTTTTCCATTTTTTCGATTTTTTCGATTTTTTCGATTTTCTTCCGCGCGAACGGGTGAAGCGGCATCCTTTTTGGCGTTACGGAATTTCCATTACTGTTTTGCCAAAAAGATATAGCGGAACACGTGACGGCGTGTACTATTTTTGCGAAGCGACGACTCGTTTGCCGGCGCGCCCAAACAATAAAAACGTGAGTTCGACAAAAAATTTTTTTCCATCGCTTGAAATGGTCAATTTTTAAATCGAACTCAGGTTTTAAAGAAGCAGAAGCGTAGGTAAGCTCAAATGCTAGAAAATCTAATGCAGCATGGCGCTATTTGCTCCGTTTTTTTCTTATTGGTTTAGTTTGTTTTTGCAAATTTTAGCGTTCTTGTAAGGCCATTGCTCTCTACTCTTAGCAAATACAATCCGTTTACAAGTCCAGAAACATCGATAGACTTTTGATTTTCGAGCGTTTGAATTTTTTTGCCTGCAAGATCGAAAATGGTGGTTGTGAAATTTGATGTGTTTTGCATTTCGATGTTTAAGATATTTGAGGTAGGGTTGGGGAAAATTTTAAAATTTTCAAAACTGTTATCTTGCTCCACGCTTAAATTTGAACTTGTTAACTTCCATAATTCTTCTCCATTAATTATCGTTAAGCCCGAAAAGTACAAGCTGTTGTTATATATAATGGGAGCTCTATCTGCTCGTATACCTTGAGGTTGTGTGGCTGGTCCGTTGTAACTTGTTAATCTATTAATAGATCCGGTCGCAAAGTCTGCTTCCCATAATTGAGGTTCGGGCATTAGTATGTCGGTCATTATAAAAAGCAGCTTATTGTTGTAAATCAATAAGTTAGAAATATTATTTCCGGAGGTATTGCCAACATTTGCAGTGCTAATTGGAAATGCAATTTGAGCACCGCTACCGGAGGTTTTGTAGATCTGATAAATCGAGCCATTATTGGGAGCAGTTTGCTCTCGAGCTACGAAGTACAGCTCATTATTATGCACGCAGTAATCGTTAAGGCCGAAAAAGATAAAGGGATTTAGATTTGGATTACCGTTTGCGTTTGCGTTGTAAACAATTTCGAGTTCGTAGTTTTCGTTCACTTTCTTGCATTTAAGCAAGTCGGTACCTTGACCATTTTTGAAAGCAATAAAGTAGAGTTCATTGTTAAATTCGAAAAGCTTTCTCGGTTGTTGGTAGCCGAGTGGTTCTGTGTTTTCGATGGGATACGTTCCAGCTTCTGTTCCGTCGGATACGTAAAGCTGAACGGCAGTTCCGTTATCGGCTGTAAAAAACAATTTACTGTCGAATTTTGTTAAAAAACCAATATGCTCAGTGCTAGAACTACCGTTAGAAGGATTAATGTCTTTGACAAGTGATATTGTGTTTGTTGCTTCGTTGTACTTATATAATTCGCTTCCGATCGTATTTTCGTTATCGTCATTAAAAACGAAGAAAAGTTCACCATTTGCTTCGATAAACCGATCTTTATCACCAAGTCCAAAACCATTAACTTCAACTAGTTTTTGCGTACCGTTTGCTGTTCCATCGGTTCTCCAAAAGTCGTAACTTTCATCGATATCGCGTGCAAAAAAATACATGTAGTTGTTTAAGACAATAAATTTATGTCTGTTAACGCTTAAGTCAAATGCAGAGCCATTCCCTACGTTAATATCTTTGAATAAAGTTGTGGTAGTTCCATCTGTTCTATAAAGCTCGCGCCCTGTTGCGCTGCTGAATGCAGTGAAATATAGAAATCCATTGAATTCACGAAAGTCGTAGGGATTTGATCCATCGAATCCCGGTATAATATCTGAAACTTGTATTGTTCCTGTTTGTGTGCCGTTTGTTTTCCAAAGTTCAGAATTTGAGGCACTCGGACTGCTTGCGGCATTGAAGTAGAGCTCATTGTTAAAAATTGTGAAATATTTAGCTGCTCCAGAAGGCAATCCAATGTAGGTGCTGAATTCTTCAAATGAGTATTGTCCAAATCCTGGTAATGATAAGAAGATTAATAGTACTGCGACTTTTTTCCAGCTCAAGATTTTTTTATTGTCGTTTTGATTCATTTTTTTGATTTTTTAAAATTGAGCGTTTCTTTTAGTTACAATTACACGAAATAGGAGTTGCGTTTTTTTCCAGAAGTTCGTTCACTTTCTCGTCGCGCTTTTCCTCATCGTTTTTGTAATCTGTTAAGATTTTAATGTGATTTGATTTTAATTTTTGTAGTCGGTTTCGTTCCGCTTCCGTACATTTTATGAAACATTTACCACGTGTAATGCCAACTGCGTAGCCGCTTTGCTCGTGGTTGCTTAATTCTTTTTTGTGTTCTAAAATAGCTTGTTCGATTTGTAAAATGAGCATATCGTAATATTGTGCCGTAGCTTCGGGATTATTCACCTGCATAAGATGTGGCAAGTCGCTCAAATCGCTGCTTTTTTGGAAATTATCAAAATCAGCCGAAGTTCCCTTCATAAGTGCTTCTGCGTTTTTAATTTGTTGAAGCATCAACGCACGTTTTTGCGGATCTTCTTCTTTTGCAATCTCTTCATGCATGGCCGCTAAGCTTGCATTCATTTCATTTTTTCTGGTCGCTGCTCCCGCGCCCATGAGGTCGCCCATCGGTTTGTAGCTCGCACCCGAAAAACTAAAATTGCTGTTTTCGATGTAGGTCATAAAAATCGACATGCCCGAACCTTCAATTCCCGTAATCATGTAGGTTTTTCCCGACGGACTAGCAATAAATCCCAATCCCCAATAGCCTACAAGTGAAGAGGTGAAACGCGTGTCGAGAACAATGTCTTGTGAACTGGAAAGCCAAATCGACATTTTCTTTCCTTCAAAAGTTCCGCTGTATTCTACTCTCGGGTATTTATTCCCACCTGTTTTTCCAACTTTTGCCCCCGTTTTTTTAAAGGTTTTGAAGAAGGTCTTGCTCAACTCTTTCGTTTCCATATCGTGGAGTACCATCGACTGTTGGCTGCCCATTTTCATCGAAAAGTTGCCTTCCGAGCTTTTTACGTACTGGTAAAAGTCGTTGTTTGGCGACTTAATTTGATTGATTTCCCCGCCTTCTTCCATACTTCCCAATTCGGATATGGCTTTGTGGTCTTGCATGGCGTAGCCGTTTTTAGTGTTCAAGTAGAAGTACGAAACCATATTACCTTCCGAGCTATTTACCATAAAACCAACTTTTTTGTTGAAGGTAAAAGTTCCTTTGAGCGGAATTTCCTTGCCAACATCTTTACCAGCGTTGGGTGTAATAGTCGTATTTGCTTGGCTTTCGCCGAGTTCAATAATCGTCGGTTCTCCGCTGTTTTTACCTTCGTTTTGAACCGAAACAACCTCAATTTTCGATTTTTCAGGCGCTTTTTTCGCAGCTGGCTTTTGTTTCTGTGCAAGTACTGCCGAACAACTTAAGAGTATGAAACTATATGTGATGCCTTTAAACATAGATTACAGTTTTATGAATTCAACACGTCGGTTTTGTTCTTTCTCAGCTGGAGTAGCATTTTTGTTCAACGGCGCCGATTCGCCTTTACCGTCGGTTTCTATGCGACTGCCATCAATTCCGTAAAAACTTACTAAAGCCGCTTTTACTGCCTCGGCACGTT
>CALRVY020000206.1:0-4272 GCA_943371725.1 Pseudanabaena sp. UWO311
ATGACAACGCCAAGTTTCGGATCATTCTTAGGATACTTAATTTTGGTGATTTTTTGATCCAATTTCCAATTATTCTTAAACCAAGCGCGCCAAAACCAGGCTAAGTTTTCACCTGAAACGTTTTCCATTGTTCTAAAAAAATCGTTTGGTGTAGGATGTTTGTATGCCCAACGCTCGATGTAAGCTTTAAACGCTTTGTCAAAACGTTCTTCACCCAGTACTTCATTTCGCAATAGTTCAAGAGCAACAGAAGGTTTTTCGTACGCTAACAATCCTAAATTCTGTTCTTTCAAATTATCGGGCGCTACCATAACTGGTTCAATTTCAGCGCCAGTTAGAGCTTCAGCCATCATATGACGGTCGGGCTTTGGATTGTCGTATTCACCACCGTTGAATTCGGCTGTGCTAAAACCATTTATGAATGTGTTAAAACCTTCATCTTGCCAAGCATGTAAACGCTCGTTACTTCCAACAATCATAGGGAACCAAATGTGTCCGAATTCATGATCCGTTACCCCCCATAAACTAGCTTTTTTCGCTTCCGCTTCGCAAAATACGATAGCTGGATACTCCATACCGCCAACGATTCCAGCCACATTAACCGCTACGGGATACGGATAAGTAAGCCATTTCTGGGAGTAGTGCTCAATAGAAGCTTTTGTGTATTCGGTCGATCTTCCCCAACCATCGTTTTCTTTTACCTCTGCTGGATATGCAGATATCGCGAGCGATTTTTTACCTCCTGGCAAATTGATTTTTGCTGCGTCAATAACAAACGACGATGAAGAGGCCCACGCAATATCACGTGCGTTTTTTAACGCATATTTCCACGTAAGGGTTTTCTTTCCTGCTGGACGTGAATTGGGATTTGAAACTTCATCGGCAGTTCTAATGAAAACCGTCTTATCGGAATTCGCAGCAGTTGCCCAACGTTTTTGTTGTTCAGCAGTATAAACTTCAGCTGGATTTTGCAAAGCACCACCACATACTACAATATGATTCGAAGGTGCTGTAACGCTAAGGTTAAAATCGCCGTATTCTAAATAAAACTCGCCAGCCCCTAAGTAAGGTAGCGTATTCCAACCCGAGATATCATCGTAAACGCAAAGCTTTGGATACCACTGCGCCACTTGAAAAATATTTCCGGCAGGCGTTTCGTATATACCCAAACGGTCGCTTCCTTGCTTTGGAATAACAAACGAAAACTCGATTTTCAAAGTAATCTGGCCTCCTTTTGCTTTCAACGCAGCTGGCAAATCAACCTGCATCCGCGTATCGTAAATTCGGAAGGGAACCTCTTTCTCTGTAGAAGTCTTTCCTACAGTAGTTACCACCTTAACGGATTTAATTTTATGCCCGCCATCAAATTTTTCACCACGTGATCCGTTGCGACTCCCTTTCAAGGGAACAACAGAATTTCCACGAGAATCTTCTTTAAATAGATTCTGCTCAACGTACATCCACAAAAAAGGCAAATTATCCGGACTGTTATTCGTATATTTCACCGTAGCTGTTCCTGAAACTGTTCGATCTTGATCGTCGAGCGTAACTTTTAAATCGTAGTCAGCTCGATTTTGCCAATATGCAAAACCAGGAGCGCCCGATGTGCTGCGTGTCCCAGAAGGCTGATCGGTGTAAAATCCGGGACCAAAAGTTTCGTTGTAATTGTAAACCGATTCCTCTTTTTGTTGCGCACGTACTTGAAAGAAAAGCACACAAGCTAAGAGCACATAATACCTTAATGTCATATCAATTAGATTTTTACAAAGAAAGCAATTTCACCGCTGCTTAGCACTTTTACTATATGGAAAATTCAATGCTTTTTTTGAACAATATTTGGCTAGCTGCGAACTTGCGTTTTTCACTATGAAAAGTGCTTAGCGTCAGTTGATTTAGCAGCGTAAAGCGATATACGAAATTGGAAGAATGTTGAAATCTTATGTTTGAAAAATGTATCTAAGAATAAATGAATTTACCAAAAATCAATATGTTATCTATTGTATTTTAGCAATGTAGCTTAGAATCAAACGTTTGAAACGAATTGACTATTCTTGATTTAAATTTGGGAATTAAGTTTGAAAAAAGAGGAAGCAATCTGAAACAGATTAATATATTTGTTGCAGAGATTTAGCTATGGATCAATTCGTCGTTTCTGCTCGAAAATACCGCCCAACCACTTTTAAAGATGTGGTTGGACAAGAGGCTGTTACTTCTACCCTACTTCGTGCAATCGAAACGAATCACTTGGCGCAAGCACTACTTTTTACGGGTCCACGCGGTGTCGGAAAGACGACTTGTGCTCGTATTTTAGCACGAAAAGTAAATCAACCGGATTACGACGACCCGAGTGAAGATTTTTCATTTAACGTTTTTGAACTAGATGCAGCGTCGAATAACTCTGTTGACGACATCAGAATGCTTACCGAGCAAGTTCGCATACCGCCACAAACCGGAAAATACAAGGTGTACATAATCGACGAGGTGCATATGCTCTCGCTCGCCGCTTTCAATGCGTTTCTGAAAACTTTGGAAGAACCGCCCTCCTACGCCATTTTTATCCTTGCAACTACCGAAAAGCACAAAGTATTACCAACGATCTTATCTCGTTGTCAGATTTTTGATTTCAAACGCATAACCGTAACTGATGCTAAAAATTATTTAGCAGATGTGGCTAAAAGTCAGAATGTTGCTTTTGAAGACGAAGCCTTGCAAATCATCGCTCAAAAAGCAGATGGTGCCATGCGCGACGCTTTGTCGATTTTTGATCGTGTGGTTACGTATGCAGGAAATAATCTTACCCGAAAAGCTGTAAGCGAAAATCTAAACGTTTTAGATTACGATGTTTATTTAGAAATGACTGAAAACCTGCGTGAGGCTAATATTCCTGCTGCGTTAATTCAATTCAACGATATTTTGAGTCGCGGTTTCGATAGCCATCAATTTATTATTGGTTTGGGGTTACATTTTCGCGACTTACTCATGGTGAAAAACCCTGGAACACTCGATTTGATTGAAGCAGGTGAAGTTACCAAACAAAAATATGCGGTACAATCGCAAACGGTAAACGTCGATTTCTTGTTACGCGCCATCGACTTAGCAAATGCGGCGGATTTAAACTTCAAAACATCGCAAAACCAACGATTACTGCTCGAACTTTGCTTGATGCAAATTTGTTCGCTGAATGCCGACCCTGAAAAAAAAAATCTAGGTTTTTCATAGCACCGCCAAACGACCCGATTGCAGTACGTTTAGAGACAAACTCCAAACCAAAAAGTGCAACTAACGAAATTCATGCACAAAATGCAGCTACTGAAAATGCTGCTGTTGTTCGTAAGCAGGTTGTTACTCCAGTTTCAAACGCAGCACCCACAATTGCAAGTGGTTCTTACGTTTCGGCCACTTCGTTGAAAGCACTTGCGTTGAAAAAAGAACTGCAAAAAGCAGCCGGATTAGAGCTACGCCCATCGACCGATGTGCATTTACGTGAGTTTTTTACTGAGACAGATTTTAGGATCTTTTGGTCAAAATACGCACAAAAACTAGGTGATAGCGGACAAAAAATTGCAGAATCGCTTTTACTAATGAATGAACCTCGATTAGATGGAACCCAAGTTTTTGTAACTTTTCCGAACGAAGGTTCTAAACTCGATTTTGAGAAAGAAATTCCGGCATTATTAGGCTATTTACGAGGACATTTGAAAAATCACGACATCGATATTGAGGTGGCGGTTAACGAAAATGCTAAGCCAAAAAGATATATAACACCGCAAGACAAATACAACCGACTTGTAGAAATCAATCCGTTGCTAGATAAGTTGCGCCGAACATTCGATTTGGAATTGGATTAAAAGTAATAAAGCGCTGACCATTTTATGTTTCTCTTTCGTTTTAAGAGTGGCGTATTAAGATTTTGATGAGTTCACCACTTATTTATCTTTTTTGGGAGACTAGTCCCGATGCTATCGAAATTGCTGTGTTCACCACTTCACGTATCGTGTTACCTGCCCTAACTCGCGTTTCATTGATGTCTGAGCTTGTCGAAGGTTGGTGCCTGAGCTTATCGAAGGCAGTATTGTGCACTTTGTAAAAAAATTTTGTGAGAAGTTGTACTCCTCTTAAGAAGCATGCTTTCAATCTCCAAATCTTTCAATCTTTCAATCTTTCAATCTTTAAATCTCGAAATTTTCTCACTTTACGGATTTCCCGTAATGCTATGTCGATTTTTTTCGGGAACTTCGCCCGAAACGGGAAGGGGAAAACGGGTTAATCCCA
>CALRVY020000207.1:0-4216 GCA_943371725.1 Pseudanabaena sp. UWO311
TAACTGAACTGGCTGCCTTATGTTAAAAAAACGAATCATTCCGTGTTTAGACATAAAAGACGGTCGAACCGTAAAAGGCGTACAATTTCAGAACATCAAAGACGCCGGCGATCCGTTAGAATTAGCCAAACAGTACTCCGACGAAGGCGCCGACGAACTCGTATTTCTCGACATAACCGCTACATTGGAAAAGCGACAAACCTTGGTAAAACTCGTTGAGCAAATGGCATCGAAAATTCGTATTCCCTTTACTGTAGGCGGCGGAATCAATTCTCTGGCCGATGCCGAAGCGGTTATTCGTGCGGGCGCTGATAAAATAAGTTTGAACTCCGCAGCGGTAAAACGACCTGAGTTAATCGCTGAAATCGCCGAAGCCTTTGGGAGTCAATGCGTTGTTGTTGCTATCGACACCAAACTCGTACAAGACCAATGGAAAGTCTTTGTAAACGCAGGCAAAACCGAAATGCCGCTCAACACGGTCGATTGGGCGAAACGAGCATTTAATCTAGGTGCGGGCGAGCTTTTGCTCACATCTATGAATCACGACGGTTCGCGAAACGGCTTTGCACTTCCGATCTTGCGCGAGGTTTCGGATGCTGTGAACATTCCCGTTATCGCTTCGGGAGGTGCGGGAACGCCTGAGCACTTCGCCGAGGTTTTTCAACAAACGTCGGTTTCGGCGGCTTTAGCAGCGGGTATCTTCCACGAAAGTGTAGTTAGCATTTCCGAAGTAAAATCGTATTTAAAAACACTAAACATTCCTATTCGATGAAAATAGATTTCGATAAAGAAAACGGACTCGTTCCAGCTATCGTCCAAAACTACCAAAATGGCAGCGTTTTGATGCTTGGTTATATGAATCGCGAAGCCTACGAAAAAACCTGTGAAACAAAGAAAGTGACGTTTTTCAGCCGATCAAAACAGAGGTTGTGGACCAAAGGTGAGACATCCGGAAACTACTTAAATGTGGTGTCGATTTCTGAAGATTGCGACAACGATGCACTTTTGATACTCGCGAATCCGGATGGGCCAACTTGCCATACGGGAACGGAATCGTGTTTCAAAAACAATTTCCAAAAATCGTTTTTATACGACTTAGAAGCCATAATTTCCGATCGAATTACGGGTAGCGATTCAAATTCTTACACTAAAAAATTAGTGGGAAAAGGCATCAATAAAGTAGCGCAAAAAGTAGGCGAAGAAGCTGTGGAATTGGTTATTGAAGCCAAAGACACCAATACCGACTTATTTTTAAACGAAGCAGCCGATTTGTTGTATCACGTTCTGATTTTGCTTCGCGCGAAAGGAACATCGTTAGCAGCTGTGGAAGAAGTACTGCGGAGTCGATCGCGTTAATCCTATTCTAGGATGGCGTCTTGAATCGCTTTTTGTATTTGTTCGCGAACGTTTTGTTGCGATAAGGCGTTAGGTGCGTTGCTATCGGGAAACGTTCGATTGGATAAGAACACATAAACAAGTTGTGTTTTCGGATCGGCCCACGCAATAGTGCCCGTAAAACCTGTGTGTCCGAAGCTCTCTGCCGAAACGCAACCACAGGTCGGACCCGCCGTTCCGGGTAATTGTGGTTTGTCGAATCCCAAGCCACGTCGGCTTCCCAAAGTTTCGAAATAACGTGTATTGAAGGTATCGAAGGTAGCAGAACTAAAATATTGTTCGCCTGCATAATTTCCTTTTTGCAAAAAGAGTTGCATCATTTTGGCAACATCAAGCGCATTTCCAAAAAGGCCGGCATGTCCTCCTACTCCACCCTGCATCGCAGCAGCCATATCGTGCACAAAACCTTGAATGGTATCTCTGCGGAAATAGGTATCAATTTCTGTTGGCACAAGGTCATGTAAATCAAACCGTTGCGTCGGATTATACGTCAAGGTACCAGCACCGATTTTCTTGTAGAAATGCGTATATGCGCTGATATCCAAAGAAGCATGCAACTGGTCTTCCAGGTATTTCTGCGCCAAAATAAAAGTGTAATCGCTGTACTTATAACCTTGATTTGGAACGAGTTTCGAATTTTTAATTTTCTGAAGAATCGAATCGCGGTACGTACCAATGATGTACAAACTGTCGCTCACACGCGTATTGAATGTTTGATTGGCTATTTTTGAGTAATAAGTCGGATTCACTTTTCCGTTTGCCAAGAGCGTTTGTTTGTAAAACGGTGTCCACGCTTCGAAACCGGCTTGATGCGAAAGCCATTGCTTTACGGTAATATCTTTTTTATCAGATGTTTGTAAATACGGCAAAAGTGTTCCCAGATTGGTATCTAAGGTAAACTTGTGCTGCTCGTAGTTTTGCATCAATAACGGCAGAGGTGCTAAGATTTTGGTAAGCGAAGCCAAATCGTAAACAGCAGCGTTGGTTACCTTTGGTGCCGTAGCGTCGTAGGTAAATTTTCCGAAGGATTTTTGATAAACAACTTTACCGTTTCGTGCTACAAGAATTTGTGCACCCGGCGTTATTTTCTTCGCAATAACCGTTTCTATAATGTTATCGAGGACTTTCAATTTCTCTGAACTCATTTTCTGCAGTTCAGGAAGTGAGAAACCAAGACGATTGATTGTTTTCGTGTCGACACCCATGCCTGCCTGATATTTTGTATTAATACTTACCGGCAAGCGACCAGCAGCGGCAGTGGTTCCAAAAATGATATCTGCACTAACACGTTGCGCTACGTCGGCATTTTGGTAC
Organism: Pseudanabaena sp. UWO311; assembly: GCA_943371725.1. Classification (GTDB taxonomy): domain Bacteria; phylum Bacteroidota; class Bacteroidia; order Flavobacteriales; family Flavobacteriaceae; genus Flavobacterium. Next base: position 2,710 of record CALRVY020000207.1, read on the forward strand.
GAAACAACAATTGCCGAAAATCGATCCAAAAATGAAATAGGCATTAACGAATACGGACGAACGAAAACGTCGAGAATTACGGATTTTTTCTGCGTTAAGCGATCGAGAATTTGAATTTCAGTATCGGTAAACGATTGCGATTTCCAGGCGCGATCCGATTTGTGAAAACCGACAATTACTTTTGAAAATTCGGCAAACTGACTTTCGATAGAATCGAGTGACGTGACAGCAACTTCGGTAATATCTGCGTAATTTTTAAGTGACTCCAAAAATGCTGCATTCTGGTCGTCGCCGAGTTTTACGTACGCAATACGCTCGGTTTCGAGTTTTTGAATTGGAAGAATCTCGTTTTGATTCTGAACAACCGTAACGGCATTTTCAAACAATTGCTGTTGCAGAATTTTGTTTTGCGGCGGATTGATATCTGCGATTAGGTTTTGCTCGGCGATGGGTTGGTATTTGTTTAAACCAATTCTGTATTTGTGTTGTAGAATTTTCTTCACAGATTTACTCAGGCGTTCTTCGGTTAAAACGCCGTCTTGATACGCCATGCAAATGAGTTCAATACCGAGCGGAATGTTTTCGGGAAACAGCAAAACGTCGTTGCCCGCCAGCAGCGCTTCAAGATTAATTTTTCCGGCCGGACGTGTCCCCGAAGCGGCTTTCATATTTAACGCATCGGTAAAAATTAATCCGTCGAATTTCATTTCATCGATAAGTAAATCGGAAATGATGTTTTTCGAAACGGAAGACGGAATATCTGCCTGCGGTTCGATAGCGGGAACGTTTAGGTGCGCCACCATTACCGATGAGAGTCCGTTTTTAAACAACTTTTTATACGGATAGAGTTCCAAACTATCGATTCGTTCTTTTGAAAAAGGAATTACCGGAAGCGCATAATGCGAGTCGGTCCCGGTATCGCCATGGCCGGGAAAGTGTTTTCCAGTGGCGTAAATTCCGCTTTCTTGAATGCCAGTCATCAACGCTAATGCCGATTGCGTCACGTTTTCTTTGCTTTCGCCGAAGGAACGGAAACCAATAATCGGATTTTTGGGATTGGTATTCACATCGAGAACGGGAGCAAAATTGAAATGCACGCCTAAACGTTTGCTTTCTTTTGCCATTTGAATTCCCATGCTTTCCAATAACTTTTTGTTGCGAACGGCACCCAACGTCATGTTAAAGGGAAACTTGAACGTAGAATCGAGACGCATGTTTAGTCCCCACTCGGCATCGATACCAATAAACAAGGGAAGTTTCGATAGTGCTTGATATTGGTTGGTCAGTTTTGCTTGACGCATCGGACCGCCTTGAAAGAAAATCAGGCCACCAATTTTATAATCGCGAATGAGTTTCTTAACCGAATTTACGTGCACGCTGTCTTTGTTGGAATAGGCCGCCACCATGAATAGTTGCCCGATTCGTTCGGTCAGGTTCATGTTGTTGTACACGCTGTCGACCCAACGTTTTTCTGCATTAGATTCCTTCATCCAAGCGAACGAAACGG
>CALRVY020000208.1:0-4198 GCA_943371725.1 Pseudanabaena sp. UWO311
CATATTGGTCAATCCTTTCTTTAATGGTTCCTGGTGCGGTTGTAAAAGCAACTCGTAATCCAACGTTTTTATATTCTGCGCCGACAGCAAATTTGGGCATACTGACGGGAGAAATCTTTCGGGAAATTGGGTTGTAAATGTTGTTTCCGTTTACGTTTGACATCGACTCACGTACTACAAATTCTCCAGTTGTAAGTGATGCGCCAATAGCTGCGTCAATGAAGTATTTCACCTGGCTGTTCGGTGTCAGGTAAAGGCGAATACCCGCGTGAGCTAATAGCATTTGGTAATCGTAAGAATAGGTGTCTAAATGATTATTTGTTGTAGTGTTCGATTGCTTCGTGTACGTTACAGACGATTCTTCATTGATGTTTAGGTAATTCAAACTAAAAAATAGGGCAAACATTTTCTTTGAAGATAACATTTCAAATTCAGCACCCAGACTTGGGGTCAGTACAGAGGGACTTTTTTGAATGCCTTCTCGATTGATGACGCTGTATTTAGTTTGATTAAAACCCATATTTACAGCTACACTGTAGGATTCCTTTCGCTCTACGGGTTTGAAAATGGTAGTAGGCTTTTCATTTTTACAAATTAAATAACCTTGAAAAAAATCGGTAAGATCTTTGGCGTTATACTTAATTTTTACAAATTCAGTTACAGACTGTTGACGGCAATTAAACAGATCGAAAAGCGTCTTTTGATATTCTTTATTTTCTTTTAAAGCGCCGTTTTCATTTAAAAACTTATTGTAAATAAGCTGATTGGCTTCCTTAGAGTTTGCTTCTTTATAAAAGAACTTATAACCATTTTCAGATGGCAAAACGTATAGGCTTGTACTCCCCTCCAAAAGCACCTGAAGTATCATGTTCTTTTTGCTCAAGATAACTTTTGGATTTGATGAATAGTCGTTGTGGACAGAAAAGTCGTTAACTAGTGCGTCTAATCGTAAATGCTTTGTTTCACCAGTAAATCCAAATTCCTGTATTTCACTCACTAAGATGGTGTTTTTTTGATCGCCGTTTTCAAAAGTGATTTTTGTAAGTGGGTCATTCAGAAAAAGTGCAGCATTTGATAGAACTTCACCTTCAATTTTTTCACCATTTTTAGCAATACAGTACGCTTGTTTTTTTTGACTAAAGGCATTCAAGCTGAGTATAAATACAAGCAAAAGCGTTAGTGTCTGTTTTTTCATAAAGAAAGACTTTTTAAAGAGAAAAACAAAAGTAACAGATTATATCTGTTTAAGGAAATTTTAACATCTATATTTCTCGAAATCGTTTGTGTTTATAACTTTATGAGCTTGAATTTTACCAGCTTAACTTTATTGGTTAATTTCAAATCTTTTTTTATGAGTATCATCATTAAAGTGCATGCGCGACAGATTCTGGATTCTCGCGGAAATCCAACTATTGAAGTTGATGTAGTAACTGAAAACGGTGTTTTGGGTAGAGCAGCTGTTCCTTCTGGAGCTTCAACTGGCGAACACGAAGCCGGTTTAGCTTACTCACGTAAAATCTAAGAATACCAACAGAATACATGTTTTTTGCTTACAATCTAAAACGATAGCTTAAAGTAGTTGAAAACATTTTTTGGATTATAATAATATGATTGTCAATTGGTCTTTCTAACTCTCCCGGCGGATTACTAAATTCAAACTTAACAAATAAATTTTTGTATTCTGCACCAAATCCAATTTGTGGAATTCCAAGTGCTTCTACCTTTGTTGTCTGCGGCTCATAAACATAGTTTCCTCCCGCATTTGACATCGTTTGACTTAATTTGAATTTACCTCGTGTTAGCGGTGCCGACATTGTTGCGTCGATAAAAAATTTAATGTTTCTGTTAGGTGTTAAATAAAATCTTGCTCCCGCTTGCGCCAATAAGATCGGAAAACTATAGGAATAGCGGTCTAGATGGTTATTCGTTGAGGTATTTGTCTCTTTAATATAAGACACCGAGATTTCATCACTAAACCTAAAATAATCGACACCAACAAAGAGCGCTAATATCTTTTTTGGGAATAAAACTTCAAATTCAGCACCAACACTTGGGGACGAAACGGGATTGTCAATTTTCAAACCGTCGCGATTTTCAATGCTGTAATTCGAAAAAAACATACCAGCATTTGCAGCTACACTATAGGTGTTTTTTCTGAGCACAGGTGTGTAAAGTGTTTTTGGATTCTCATTTTTACAAACAAGATAATCAGTGAAAAAATTTGTTAAATCTGCGGTTTTATATTTTATTTTCACAAATTCGGAAACTGGCAGTTGTTTACAATTGAACAAATCAAAAAGTGTTTTTTGGTACTCTTTATTTTCTTTCAAAGCACCGTTTTCATTCAGAAACTTATTGTAAATCAGTTGTATTGCTTCTTTAGAGTTATTGTCTTTATAGAAAAATTTATCTCCATTTTCTGAAGGCAAGACATATAAATTAACGCTTCCTTCTACCAGTATCTGGAGAATCGTACTCTTTTTGCGCAATTGAACTAGCGGATTAGAAGAGTAGTTGCTGTAAAGCGAAAAGTCGTCGATTAACGCATCAACTCGAACGTGTTTGGTCTCTCCAACTATACCAAATTCTTGGATTTCACCAGCCGAAATACTCTTGTTTTTTTCTTCGGTTTCAAAAACTATTTGAGCAAATGCATCATTTAAAAATAAGGCAATGTTAGGAACAACAAGTCCTTCAATTTTTTCACCATTTTTAGCAATACAGTACGCTTGTTTTTTTTGACTAAAGGCATTCAAGCTGAGTATAAATACAAGTAAAAGCGTTAGTGTCTGTTTTTTCATAAAGAAAGACTTTTTAAAGAGAAAAACAAAAGTAACAGATTATATCTGTTTAAGGAAATTTTAACATCTATATTTCTCGAAATCGTTTGCGTTTATAACTTTATGAGCTTGAATTTTACCAGCTTAACTTTATTGGTTAATTTCGAATCTTTAAAAATTAAATCTTTTTTTATGAGTATCATCATTAAAGTGCATGCGCGACAGATTCTGGATTCTCGCGGAAATCCAACTATTGAAGTTGATGTGGTAACTGAAAACGGTGTTTTGGGTAGAGCAGCTGTTCCTTCTGGAGCTTCAACTGGCGAACACGAAGCCGTGGAACTTCGCGACGGCGGAAAAGCGTATATGGGGAAAGGTGTTTCGAAAGCCGTTGAAAATGTTAATACTAAAATAGCAGAAGCACTCGTAGGAATATCTGTTTTCGAGCAAGAATTACTCGATAGCACCATGATTTCACTCGACGGTACTCCAAATAAATCAAATCTAGGCGCAAATGCTATTCTTGGTGTTTCACTCGCAGCAAGTAAAGCTGCTGCCGCAGAACTCGGTTTGCCTCTATATCGATATATTGGTGGCGTAGCTGCTAAAACACTGCCGGTTCCAATGATGAACATCATTAACGGAGGTTCACACTCCGATGCGCCAATTGCATTCCAGGAATTTATGGTAATGCCCGTTAAAGCAAAATCGTTTACACACGCTATGCAAATGGGTACTGAAATTTTTCACAACTTGAAAAAAGTACTACACGATCGCGGCTTATCAACGGCGGTTGGAGATGAAGGTGGTTTTGCACCAAATTTAGCTGGCGGTACCGAAGACGCTCTCGACAGCATCAAAAAAGCTGTTGAAAATGCAGGTTATAGTTTTGGTGACGATGTGAAAATTGCCTTAGACTGCGCCGCGTCGGAGTTTTATGTAAACGGAAATTACGACTACAAAAAGTTTGAAGGTGAAGGTGGAAAAATTCGTTCGTCTAAAGAACAAGCAGAATATTTGGCCGAACTGGCTTCTAAATATCCAATTATCTCTATCGAAGACGGTATGTATGAGGACGACTGGGACGGTTGGAAGTACTTAACAGAACTTATCGGAGATAAAGTACAATTAGTGGGCGACGATTTGTTTGTAACCAATGTAGAGCGACTATCAACAGGTATCGAAAAAGGTATTGCTAACTCTATTTTAGTGAAAGTAAATCAGATCGGAACTTTATCTGAAACAATCGCGGCCGTGAATATGGCGCATAATGCGGGTTATACTTCGGTTATGAGTCACCGTTCAGGAGAAACCGAAGATAGTACCATCGCCGATTTAGCCGTGGCTTTGAATTGCGGTCAGATAAAAACAGGCTCTGCATCTCGTTCCGATCGTATGGCGAAATACAATCAGCTTTT
>CALRVY020000209.1:0-4173 GCA_943371725.1 Pseudanabaena sp. UWO311
TCAAAATCAACATCCCGCTCCGCAAAGTCTCCCGACTTTGAGGTATAAATTAAAAAACAGCACTTCAAAATCATCCGACTTTTGGCACACTAACAAGACTGCTCCGCTCCGCAAAGTCTCCCGACTTTGAGGTATAAATTAAAAAATCGCACTTCAAAATCATCCGACTTTTGGCACACTAACAAGACTGCCCCGCTCCGCAAAGTCTCCCGACTTTGAGGTATATTCAAAATAAGTGAACTCCAAAATCTCGTGAATTTCCGCACTAACAAGATAGTACAAATACATCTTTTTTTGTTATTACGTTTTTTAAGTTTTAAAACAGTACTTTGAAGTCGGGTGACATAGGTGAGCAAGAAGTAAACGACATCTAAAACTTAAATACAAACCCCGCCAGCAAAACCCTAGGTAGCAATTGAAACGTACTTTCTGAGGTTGAAAAACTGTTTACCGATCTATTGTTGAAGGTTCTATAATTGGCCAAATTATTTGCAGTGATTCGATACTCAAACCTTTTGCTATGGCTCGTAGCCGACATTTCAAAATCGATGAAATTGTATTTGTAGCGATTTGATAAATCAGGTATTAAAAGTTGATTGAAAATGATACATTTTAGATTCTTTCTTACATCCCAAACCACTTTTGAATAATTAGTAAACGTTTGAAGACTGTTTTTATTAGAAAAACCACTGATTTCAATGGCAACTTGATTGAAATTGGATTTGTTTTCAAAATAAATCTTCTTGAAAAAGCGTCTTTTTGCTGTAAATCCGAAGGAGAAATTGGTTTTAGTGAACATTCGCGCGTCAAAGTTATTCACGTAATCGGTATCTAAAGATATTGCTGAAACGTTCTCTATTTCGAAAGTTGTTCTCAGGGAATGCATATAAAATTCGTATGCACTTCGCAAGCGATAGTTTCTTGTTGCCAATTCGTCGTAGAAAAATGTCGAAGTTGTCAAATTACTGCTCAAATCTGTTCTCAGAAAAAAGCCGTTTGGCAGATAATTGAATGCAAAACTTGTGTTGAATCGACGAGAGTTAAATGTGTCGTTAGAGGAATAGCCAATCGTAAAATTGTGACTTTTCTGAAATTGAAGGTTAAAATCATTAGCGATAAAGCTTCTGTAATTTGTCAGAACACTTCCAAGGAACATCCGATTTTCATCGGGAGCATTTTCTTTGAAAGAATAGCTAAGGTTTAAGTTAGCGACAGTATTTAAAAAATAGTTAATTTGAAATTTCGGATTATTCAAGATTTTTGTATTCTTATCCGAAAAAAGAAAGTCATTAAACGAGAGATAAGTAAGAGAAAAAAGATGAGACAATTCTATTTCAAGTTGATTTTTCCGGTAGGTGGCGTTACCTTGTATTGACGCACTTGTATTCGAAAAAACGCCGTTATTAAAGTATATTGCTCCCAAACCTTGTAATTGATTATCCCTGAGTTCACTGTAAAGCGATGTCGAAGCAGACGCAAAAGTGGGCGTAATTTGAATATCTGTATTCTTGAAACGAGTCAAGAATTTAGTGTCAACGACGATTGCTTTTTTACGAAAATGAACATCTTGAAATGACGCTAGACGCATTTCTGGCAAACCGATTTCTGTGGGTGGCGATAAATGAAGATTTTGAGGCGCTTCACTAATGCTAGCGATAATATTAGATTGCATAGCCAATTTATTCGAAATCTTCCAAGTAGAATTCAAGTGGTTGATGAGCGAAAAATTTCTTGATTGGGCACGCGATGTTTGGTCTAAATCATTGTTGCTGCTGCTATTTCGTAAACGATCGAAGTTTGCTAATCCCACAATTACATTCTCCCAGTGAAATGTCTTTTTAGTTTGATCGGAATAAAATGCTTTAGCTTCGATAATCTTTGGGTCGAATCGACTCGAATTTTCTTCTGAAAACAGAATAGGCTGATTCAAGGAAGTCGCATTTGTCTGCGATTTTGAGCGTAAATACAATTTATCGGTCGTGTATTGAACGTTGACGCGAATGCTCCGATGTTTTGAAATTTTCTGTAACAGATTGCCACCAACAACAAACAAGTTGTTGATGTTTTGGCGTTTGTAGTCTACCAGATTGTTAGCTACACCAAGGTTGATCGGACCTTGTACAATATGGTCGTCATACCGCATATTTTCTAACGAAGTTGTGCCCGTATTAGGATCAAAAGAACTATTGTTTGCGCCAATATTGTTGCTTGAAACGATCCCAAAATACTTGAGCGGTTTTGTTACAAAAAGTCCGTTGACGTTTATTTTCCTAAAATCTTGCAAACCACCGTTAACTTCGGCAGTACCAGAAAAACTGGCCTTCCCCTTTTTTACGACCAAATTCAAAGCAACTTCATTGCTGGTTCTAATGTCTTTCAGCAACGCATTATCATCAAAGTGATCAATACCTTGCACTTTTTCAATTAAATCGGCACTTATATTTCGCGTGCCTGTGACATAGTTTGCACCAAACAAATCGTCTCCATCTAATAAAAGTTTTTTAATCGGTTTTCCTTTAAAGAAAATCGTTCCATTTTCTTCCACAGTGACTTCCGGTAGATTCTTCAGTAAATCTTCAATCACTCGTTCGGAACCGTTCAAATAATCAGCTGGCCGAAAAGTAATGGTGTCGTTCTTTTTAAAATAGTTATTGCTTTGCTTTACAATCACTTCATCGAGTACCTCTGCAGCACGAGTCATTTGAATTTGTAGTGGTTGCAAAATGACAGTATTGCCCAACTCCCGTAAATCGAGTCTTTTGACCTCGTAGTTTGCTTTTCGAAACACCAGAAAAGCTGGCTTACTTAGATTTTTTAGTTGAAGCACAAAACTGCCGTCCAGTGTCGTTTTTGTGAATACAAGTACACTTTCCTGCTCATCTAGCAATAACACGTTTACGTCCGAAACCGTTCCATTGATATCTCGAACAACTCCTTTTATGACTTGCCCATTTGCATAAAAGGTGAAAAAAAACACGATCAAAGTAGCGAACCTCATTCAACAAAATACTCAAGAAAACCTTTTCTTATCGGGCGTGTTTCTCCATTGGCGGTAACGATTTTGTGCAAGAACTCTTCGTACTTTTCTTGATAAATCGACTTAAATTTGGCGTACGGTATCGCTTTTTCTTTTTCCAAAGGATTATCAATCTCAATTTGGTCGGGCATCACTTTTACTTCCTCTGCCACTATTTCGAAAGTCGCAACGCTATCGTCAGAACTCAATTCAAGAATCAAGCCGGGTAGCCCCGTAAACTTGTAAGGACCGTCTGAAAAAGGAAGCTCGGTAGAAAAATAAACAGAAAATGATCTTCCTCTATACTCGCAAGTTGCTTTTTGACAATTATAACCTAAGATTTGTTTTTTTTCAGGCAACAATTTCCATTGTACCTTTGCTAAGGTATCGTTAATGACGAACGAATTCATTTTAATCGCGTCGATATAAGTAACTGCATTACTTTTAAAATCTTTGAAATATAAGGCATTACCTCCTAAATTTAGCACAGTATTATCTTCCTTCGTTTCGGCAAAGCTGTTTGTAAAGTCAATAATATAGGTAGAAGCAGCCGAACTCCCTTTAAGATACGACTTTACGTTTGTTTTTAACTTGTGCTTTTTTTCCAACTGTGAAGTAGCGTATTTTACAGAATAACTTTGCGCCGAACTAACTGTCGCCAATAAGATAGTAACAATTACAAAAAATCTTTTCATCTGAATAAAAATTTAAAATGCTTTATAAAGTTGCATTTTGTTAGAATTAATCAATATTTTTTCAATGCCAATGTAGCAGAATGATTGCGTCTTAATGATACTAATTCTGCAAATCAACAGCGATCAGAAACCGGAAATGTCTAGCGAAAAACTTTACCATCCTTGTAATTTCAGCGAACGGTTAATCTTGATTTACAACTTTATTCGGTTGGTTCGTCGTTTTTTATTTCCGGTTCCATCTAGTTTGCACATAACAGCATATAGAATACAACGTTTGCTAAACTAAAAAATTATTTTAATAAAACTAACATACCAGAGTAAAATGTCCAGTCAACAAATCGTGCAAAGGAAATCTAGAATGTTAAAAAACACCCGAATTATTTAAACCCAAGTAATTCAAGAATTAATACTTCGAAGCCGAGATACGTAAGAAATTACCTTTTTCAGAAGCTAATCCCGCCA
>CALRVY020000210.1:0-4106 GCA_943371725.1 Pseudanabaena sp. UWO311
ACAATTTTGAAATTGGAATCAATAACTGCAACACCATTTTTGATGACAGTTGTTTGTCCAGAATACGTGTCGCGCACTTTCGTTCCTTCCGCGAAAGCGCTATCAACCGGAATTTCTTTACTTCCTTCATTCAAATCTAAGCCAACAACAACCACATCTTTGATATTGTTATTTTGATACGTTCGTTTAAAGAAATAGCCGTTTTTACTGCTAATTTTCTGATGTACTCCCGCGCCAACCGCCGTGTGGTTTTTACGGAAATTTGCCAGTTTTTTCCAATGTGCGTAAATATCTTGCGTCGCTTTATTTTCTTTCAAGTCGTTCCAATTCATGAACGAACGTAGGGTGGCATCGCCCTGAGTACCCGGAATATCGAGTGGGCGCGCCGTTTCATCTCCGTAATAAATTTGTGCAATTCCGGGACAGAGCAGCAATTTTGTGGCCGATTCGTATGGTTTTTTACGTTGCTTATCAAACGGACCTCCATCGTCGTGCGATGAAACGTAGTTCAAGATACTTTTGCCTTTAAGTTGGTTTTGTAAGTAATTGTTGTACTGTGAAAACAGTTCTTCGTAAGGTTTATTGGCATCTCCTTTGAACGAAAAATTGATGAGATTATCGAATCCGTTGGCGAAATAATCGACTGTCTTGTCTGAAAATTTGAACTGGCGTCCGTCGTGAATGCTGTAATTGTACACTTCGCCAATCATATAAAACGGATTATCGTCGAGAACATCTCTCGGATTTTGTTTTTTCCACTGCTCAAAAGCAGAAGAACAGCTGTTTTTTAGCGCCATCCATACATCTTCTTCGGTATGTTTAGCTGTATCTGCACGGTAACCATCGATTCCATATTTCAATACATAATCAGCTAACCATTTTATGATGTAGTATTTCGGTGCGCGTGGATAGCCCGTTTCTTTGAAGAATTTATCCAAAGACGCGATTTCGGATTCGTAGCGGCCTTCTTTTTTCCATTTCTCAACTAGGGCGGGAGGGAGGGAAACATTGGCTTCAGATTCGGTTTTTACATCCGGAAGATTCTTTACCAACGTACAGCTAATCGTGTTTTCGTATGTTTGATATACGCATTGTGGACTCGTACGCACCCAGTCGTCGGGCCATACCGGATCTTTCGGAGTTACCGGGCCGGTATGATTTATAACTCCGTCGAGAATGATCCGAATGCCTTTGCTGTGGGCAAGTTTAACGAGTTCGGCTAAATCGGCTTCGGTACCAAAATTCGGATCCAATCGCGTCCAATCTTTCGCCCAATATCCGTGAAAACCGTAGCTAAATCCGGTTCCTTCGTCGGTTCCTTCATGAATTTGCTCTACCAACGGAGTCATCCAAATGGCGTTGATACCCAAATCTTCGAAATAACCTTCTTTCATTTTCTTGATCACACCTTTTAAATTGCCGCCTTCAAATCCGCGCAACTTTCCTGTTTCTTTAGTCCGATCTAGGTAAATGGTTTTACTTGCGTTTCCGTCGTAAAAACGATCGGTAAGTAAGAAGTAAACGTTGGCCGCTTCCCAAACAAATGGTTTTTTACTCGCTGTTTTTTGTGTCGTTTCGGTTGATTTACATGAGCTTGCAAAAATAAGTAGCGCTAATAATCCGATTTTAATCCCTTTCATTTTTTAAGATTGATTTTAATTTCTTGACCTGATGTAATTTCAAAAGTATATGTCGGAACCTCACTGCCTGTTTTTGCAGTGCTTTTTAATGTTTTGCCATTGATTTCAATACCTGTTAGCGTTTGTGGAGCCTGGTATATTTTGAGCGTGATTTTTCGTTTCACAGCAGTAAACGAATTTCCTTTTTCCGACTTCAAAACGATGCTGTTACTTCCTATATCTTTATTGATATTCCACAACTCAAAAGCTCCTTTTTCAAAGGCATTAACGGTCACTCCATCGTCGAAATACACTTTCGATTGCGCGGGATAATTTTCATTAAAATAGTACTTTAATGTGATGTTTTGCATGCCAGCATTTCCTGCGTTTAAATCGGAACTAGTGGCAATTACCGAACCTGAACGAACGAACACCGGAATGTGATCTTCGGCTGTTTTTACTGAAACGTATTTCCCACCTTCGTAAATTTTAGAGGGATTGTAGTAATCAATCCAGCGGGCTGTTTTCGGAAAATAAACGGTCTTTTCTGCAAGTTTTGGGTCTGTAACCGGAACTACCAAGAAATCATCGCCCCACAAATAGCCGTCGGCGTTAACAAATAAAGATTTGTTCGTTGGTTCTTCAAAAAACAACGGTCGCATAAGTGGCGTGCCGTTTTGGTTGTTTTCGAAAGCTAAAGTGTAATTATATGGCAGTAAAGCATAGCGTTCTAATATCGCTTTTCGCGCTAAATTCTTAGCATTTTTATTTCTAAAAACGGGTTCCGACGCTACTTCTTCTTGAGCGTGTGGTCGGTAAATAGGTTGGAAAATTCCGTATTGAAGCCATCTTACGTACAATTCGTCATCCAAATTTTCACCTGCAAAGCCACCTAAATCGGAGTGCATGTATCCCAAACCTTGCAATCCCATTTGGAGTGCAATTTCAGGTTGTGCTTTTAATCCTCCCCAAGTTCGGTTCACATCGCCCGACCACGGAATCATTCCAAAGCGTTGCGAACCTGAATAGCCTGAACGCATCAAAATAAAGGGACGCGTATTTGGATAGTTTTCCGCATATTTTGTCGCCAAGAGTTCAGCCCATTTGTGTCCATAAATGTTGTGAACTTTATTAGCCGGTCCCGATTCGTGACGTACCCATTTCGGATGCACTTCGGGTTCACCTAAATCGCCCCACCAACCAGCAACGCCTTTCTTTATGAATTTATCGTACACATTCCAAAACCATTCTTTCGCCTTAGGTTTGTCGAGGTCAATTAAACCGGTAGTTCCAAAATAAAAGTCGTAAACCGCAGGTTGCGAAACCGAATCTTTAGCTAAAATGCCTTCGGCGACAGCCTCATTCCACTTTAAGGATGATTTCAAGATAAAAGGCTCGGTTATCAAAATGGTTTTAATTCCTTTCTTTGAAAATTTCGAAATCATTTTCTCAAACTTCGGAAAGCTGTCGCGCAGCACTTCCAAATTCCCCATCGTTCCTTTGATAGTCGTGCCAAACCAATACAAATCGAAAATTATTGCATCAACAGGAATTCTTTCTTTCTTGAATGCCGCAATGGTTTTTTCAGCTTCTTTCTGTGAATGATATCCAAATCGACTGGAAAAATTTCCAAAAACGTAACGTGGTGGCAAAGGCTGTCGTCCGGTTAATGTGGTATACGTTTTAACCAACTCTTTCCAATTTCGAGTAGCAAAAATTTGATACCGCACCGATCCTCCTTCTGCCGTGAAAGTAGTCGCATTCTGTTTTTTACTATCTAAATCTAAGTTCCCAACCCAAGTATTGTCAAAATGAACGCCATATAAATCAGATGATAAATACATGGGAATGCAAAAATTCATCAACTCTGCCCGAGTTTCATAGCCGTACTGTGCTTTGTTGTACAAACGTAAATTGTTGCCACGGCGATTCATTCCTAAAACACGCGATCCACCACCAAGTAAGGTTTCATCCGGATTCAAACTCAATTTGATCTGAACTTCTTTTGTTGTTTTTGTAGCGGAAAGCTCTGTTGCAATTTGTTTATTTAAGTTGTAATACGAAATGCTAAACGGCTTATAAGTAACTACAACACGCATATAGCCCGACGATAGGTCAATTTTATCGCGGAGCTCTTGCGCTTTCACACCTTGAAAAACGGTTCTATCGACTATCGCATGCGAAGGTTCGTTAGTTGTTCCTTCGGCAATAAATTCCGTTTCAACTGCTTCGTTGCTAAAAAATCGGATTTTATAAACACCATCAGAAACGCGAATTGTGTGAATGCCGTTGTCGTTGGAATACGATTGGTATTCGCGCTGCGCATAACCAACTGTTACCGCAAGTAAAAGGAAAATACGAATTGTAAAACGCATAATTATTTTTGCAGCTCAATGATTAACACGTCTTGTGCCGGAACCGTGAGCGATTTATTGATTTCTAATTTCGAGCCCGTTAAAATCTCCTTTCCAACGCTGTAACCCGCTA
>CALRVY020000211.1:0-4105 GCA_943371725.1 Pseudanabaena sp. UWO311
GCCGCGCGTTCTCATCGAAATGGGTTTCATCTCTAACGCAAAAGAAGGTGCTTATTTGAATTCTGACGAAGGTCAGAATGAATTAGCCGAAGCTATCGCAAAAGCAATCATTAGCTATAAAAAAGAGTACTTTGGTGGCGAAGGGCAAATTACCGAAAAACCTTCAGAAAAATTAGCGCCCGAAGATCGAGTAGCACCCGCTAAACCCGCAACAGAAACGCCTCGAAATACAGAACCACAACAGCAAACCAGCGTTGCCGAAACAGGTATCGTTTTTAAAGTGCAAATAAGCGCAAGCGGCAAAAAACTGGAACCAACGCCAGCTAATTTTAAAGGTTTGTCCGATATCAGCGTTTCTACTGACAACGGTACACTCTTCAAATATATGTATGGAAATACTTCCGATTACGCCAAAGCAAAAGAACTGCTCGCAACCGCAAAAGCAAAAGGCTACGATTCAGCTTACATCATTGCTTTCAAAGACGGAAAAAAAATCAGTGTACAAGAAGCAATTAAGCAATAAGCTTCTATAATTTAGTTTAAATTTGCCCAAAAACTTGCACCTTGAAACTAAGCAGAGAGCTCAAAACCGCCGTACTTGTTGTTTCATCTATACTCTTGTTCATTTGGGGCTATAATTTCCTCAAAGGTTCCGATTTATTTGATTCATCTAAAACCGTTTACGTAAAATATAAAAACGTCGAAGGCCTTTTACCTTCGGCTGCGGTAACTATAAATGGTTTGTCGGTCGGAAAAGTACAATCAATAAAGCTAGATCCCAAAGATGCTTCGCTACTCGTAGAACTTAAAATCACTGGCGATTTCCCAATTTCCAAATCTTCAAAAGCAAATTTGTACGAGCCCGGACTAATCGGTGGCAAACAAGTACAAATCATTCCAAACCTGCAAGACACCAACCTCATCGAAAACGGAAGCTATCTGCAAGGTGAAGTAATTTCGGGTATAACAGCACAAGTAACCGAAACCTTGAAACCGCTACAAGAGAAAATTTCAACGATACTGTCGTCAATGAATGTTTTATTGGACGGACTTAACAACACGCTCGATAAAAACACACAAACCAATCTAAAAAATTCAATTGCAGAGCTCGAAAATACCATGTCCGAATTCAAATCACTTGCCGCTAACGCAAACGATTTGATATCTGATAACAAGGGAAAACTCAACAGTACGATCGCTAATTTTGATAAGACTTCAGGTAATTTCGCTAAAATTTCCGATTCGCTTGCCAAAGTAAATATCGGTCAAACCGTGAAAAAATTAGAGACTTCTCTAGCGAGCATGGATAAAATAATCGCCGATCTGCAAAGCGGAAAAGGTACCGCTGGAAAAGTCTTGAAAGACGAAGCCTTGTACAACAACTTTAATAAAACCGCGAAAGAATTGGAGCTCTTGCTACAAGATTTACGCCTCAATCCAACGCGCTACATCAACGTATCGCTCTTTGGAAAAAAGAATAAACCATATAAAGCGCCCGAAACTAACGCCGAACCAAAACCTTAAAACAGATGCAATACATTGATAACATACTGTTTCTTATAGTCTTAGCTCTTGGAATTGCCTTCTTTGCAAAAAGTGCCAAGAAAATCATTCGCAATATCAAACTCGGTCAAGAAGTTGATCGCAGCGACCGCAGTTCCGAACGTTGGAAAAATATGGCGCTCATCGCACTCGGTCAAAAGAAAATGATCACCAGACCAATCAGCGGATTGCTACACATCATCGTGTACGTTGGTTTTGTAATCATCAATATCGAAGTTCTCGAAATTATAATCGACGGCCTTTTCGGGACACACCGCATTTTCAGTTTCTTAGGAACCACATACAACGTGCTAATCGCCTCATTCGAAATTCTGGCCTTGCTCGTTCTCGTGGCTGTATTTGCCTTTTTCGCCAGACGAAACATCATTAAACTAAAACGCTTCATTCACAACGACTTGAGCGGCTGGCCTAAATCAGACGCGAATTATATTTTGTATTTCGAAGTCGTTCTCATGTCGCTCTTTTTGATAATGAATGCAGCCGATCGTCATCTGCAACTTATTGGCTATACGCACTATCCCGAAGCAGGCGCTTTTCCCGTTTCTTCGTTCCTGTTGCCCATTTTCGAAGGCATGAATCCAGGCGTAGTGGCTCTTTTGGAGCGTTCGGCTTGGTGGTTACACATCATCGGAATCTTGATTTTTCTTAACTATCTGTATTTCAGCAAGCATTTGCATATTTTACTCGCATTTCCAAATACCTATTTTGCCGATTTAGATGCCAAAGGAAAGTTCGATAATTTAGAATCGGTTACACGTGAAGTGAAATTGATGCTCGATCCAAACGCCGATCCTTATGCAGCAGCTCCAGCCGATGCTCCTGTAACGAAATTTGGCGCCGCCGACGTAACCGATCTCAACCGTGTACAATTGCTCAATGCCTACACGTGTACCGAATGCGGACGCTGTACTTCGGCTTGTCCCGCAAATCAAACGGGTAAAAAATTATCTCCAAGACGCATCATGATGGCCACGCGCGATCGAATGGTGGAGTTAGGTGATGAAATAGATAAGAATAACGGACAAATGCCGCAAAATACTAAAACGTTACTAAATGACTACATAACGCCTGAGGAGTTGTGGGCTTGTACGTCGTGTAACGCCTGTGTCGAGGAATGTCCGGTAAATATAAATCCGCTTTCAATTATTCTCGATTTGCGACGCTTTTTAGTAATGGAACAAAGCGCCGCACCTATGTCGCTTAACGCAATGATGAGCAACATCGAAAATAACGGAGCACCATGGCAATACAGCCAGCAAGATCGATTGAATTGGAAAAATGAGTAAGGATTTGGGCATTCCCACCCTCCGTACCTCCGGGCGGTCGGGCTTTCCGTTCCAATCTGCCTTTTATCAAAGGCAGGATTTCCACTGCAATCCCTAATGCGGCACCAATACCAAAAAACGGATCTTATATGTGAGCGTAAGGCTGTTTTTAATCTGATTAACAACAAATTAAAAACAAAACGAAAATGAAACTTGAAGATGTAGAAAAACAACTTATCGGCGCAACAGAAAACGGACAAACCATTAGTCCGATTCTTCCAGAAGGTATCAAAAACTATTTGATTGATATCGACGGCACTGTTTGCGACGATATTCCAAACGAAGAGCCTGAACGCATGCTAACCGCTGCGGTTTATCCCGATGCATTAGCAACTTTAAATAAGTGGTACGACGAAGGACACATCATTTTCTTCTTCACCTCACGCACCGAAGCCCACCGCGAGTACACCGAAATTTGGCTTAAAAAGCACGGTTTCAAATACCACGGTATGGTTATGGGTAAACCACGGGGCGGGAATTACCACTGGATCGATAATCACTTGGTGAAAGCAACTCGTTACCGAGGTAAATTCACCGATTTAATTGAAAAAGAAGTCACCATCCAAGTTTTCGACGATGGCAAACACGAATAAAAACTTATAACAATGGCAGAGCAACTTTCAGTTCCAACAATGGCAGAAATGCTGGCAAACGGCGAACAACCCGAGGTTCTATTTTGGGTTGGCTGCGCAGGTAGTTTCGACGATAGAGCCAAAAAAATCACGAAAGCCTTCGTGAAAATTCTCAATAAAGCACAAGTAAAATTTGCCGTGCTCGGAACCGAAGAAAGTTGCACCGGCGATCCCGCAAAACGTGCCGGAAACGAATTCGTATTCCAAATGCAAGCCATGATGAATATCGAAGTGCTCAACGCATACGAAGCGAAAAAAATCGTTACGGCTTGCCCGCACTGCTTCAATACACTAAAAAACGAGTATCCAGAACTAGGCGGAAACTACGAAGTCATTCACCACACCGAGTTCCTAAAATCGTTGCTCGATTCCGGCCGACTCACCATTCAAGGTGGTCAGTTTAAAGGGAAACGAATCACCTTCCACGATCCGTGCTACCTCGGTCGTGCCAACAACATCTACGAAGCTCCGCGCGAGTTAATGGAAAAACTCGATGTGGCGCTTGTTGAAATGAAACGCTCAAAAGCAAACGGACTCTGTTGCGGCGCCGGTGGTGCACAAATGTTTAAAGACGCAGAGCCGGGA
>CALRVY020000212.1:0-4072 GCA_943371725.1 Pseudanabaena sp. UWO311
ATTGGGACTGTAAAATAGGCTAAAGAAAAAAGGTGGTTTTTTTCTTAGGCAAGCTAAAATCCTTACTTCAAGCAATCTACCAAATATTTTTAGGTCGAACTCATGTTTTTTAATTCACGAGCAGTTACAAACAACTCTATTTGATTGGCTTTTTATAACGAAAGCGTTAAAAATTAAGACCGCTACAAGAAAATCCAGAGAAACAAAGCGTTGGCTTAGTGCAATTTTTTTGATTTCTTCGAATAGCAAACCAATTTGTTGAGAAAAGCGATTGGGAAAGAATCTATTCCTTGCATTTGGCAATAATCGTTTTTAGTAGCAAAGACATGGAAATAGAAGTTCTCATAAAGTGACTTAATTGCACTATTTTTGTTTAATTAGTCAGAATATTTAAAAAAAACATATCAAATTCTTACTTTTGGAATCATTTTATTAAACACATGAAAAAACAATATGCTTTCTTTTTTGCCTTAGCACTAGGAATTGCTGCGATTATCGCTTCTTGTTCAAAGGAAGAAAATGAAGAATACACGCCTGTTAGTCCAGTGGTGGTAGATCTTGCTACTGTACCTTATGCAAAGCTTTCCGACTATAAATTTTTTGAAGGCGACATGAAACTGCAAAATCCTGCTTTGGGTTTATTGCCTTACGAGCCTATTAGCCAACTATTTACCGACTACGCCCACAAAAAACGTTTCATTTGGATGCCCGAAGGCGTAAAAGCCACTTACAATGGAGATGGAAAAGTTCTAGAGTTTCCAACTGGGGCAGTAATAATTAAGACCTTTTATTACGATAACGTGCAGCCAAGCAACACGACACGTATTATGGAAACACGGCTGTTAATCAAAAAAGAGACAGGTTGGATTTTTGCCGAATATATCTGGAATGACGAACAAACCGAAGCAACATTAGTATCTGAAGGAGGTTTTCGTGAAATCAGCTTTGTGAATGAATACGGAAATTTAAAGACTGTAAATTATCGTTTCCCGAGCAATGGCGAATGTTTAACTTGCCACAAAGTTGAAGATAAAGCAATACCAATTGGACCTAAACCGCAAAATCTCAACAATACGTATGCATTTGAAGGAGGCGCAAAAAACCAGCTTGCCAAATGGGTTGAAATGGGCTATTTAGATAGTAATTATCCGACTGAAATTAACACAGTTGTCGACTGGAAAGACACTTCAAAATCGCTCGATTTACGTGTTCGATCGTACATCGACATCAATTGTGCGCACTGTCATCAGGAAGGAAGCCATTGTAGTTATCGCCCGATACGGTTTGCGTTTAGCGAATCTACAACATCAACAAATTTAGGCATTTGCGTTTCGCCTCAAGATCCAATTGGAGATGGAACTAGCGCCATTGTTTCTCCCGGACGCATCGCCCGATCAGCACTTAACTCTCGATTATCAACCACTGATGAAGCCATACGAATGCCGTTACTCGGAAGAAGTATTGTTCATGAGGAAGCTGTTGCAATGATTCAACAGTGGATTAATTCATTACCTAACTGCAACTAACATGAAAAACAAACTACTTGTAGCATTTTCTGCTTTATTGGCTCAAGGAGCAATCGCACAAAGCACTTGCGCAACCGCAGTACCAGCAACTGCCGGATTAAATGTTGTTCCGACGATAACGGGAACACCGCCAACAACTTTTTGCAACACCGGCGACAGCGCGACAGCTGCAAATTGGTATGTGTACACACCTACGGAAATTTTCTTAGTAACAATATCAACAGATTTACAAGTAAATAGCGGCGGTGACACGCGTCTTTCCGTATATTCTGGAAGCTGCGAAAATTTGGTTTGCGTTACTGGCGATGACGATAGCGGGGTAATTGGTAATCCAAGTTACCTGTCCGTTGCTAGTTTTGAAGCTGTTCCAGGAACCACGTATTACATCGCTTTTGATAACAATTGGAGTGCTGATGGATTCACGTTTTCGCTTACAGAGCAAGAATTTGTTCCACCGCCGCCGCCTATCATTACATTTACACAACAAGCAATACAAACAGGAAGTCAGTTTAATAACGGTATTGTAGATATGAATGGTGATTATCTTGACGATATCGTGGGAGTGTCTCAAAACCAAGTTACCGTTCTTCGGCAGAATGCTAGTGGCGGTGGATTCACAACTGTACAAATGGAAACACCATCGACTAACTTCATGCCTTTTTGGAGTCTTGCTGCGGGTGATATAAACAAAGATGGGAAAAATGATTTACTCTATGGGAACGGAACTGGAGTAGCATTTATGACTCAAAATGCTAGTGGATCAGCATTTAATCTTTGGCAAACTAATGATTATGTTTTCTCACAAAGAAGCAATTTTGTTGATTTAAATAACGATGGGAATCTCGATGCGTTTGTATGTCATGATGTTCAACCGAACGTTCGCTATCTAAATGATGGAAACGGTAACCTGACATTTAGTCAAGGTGGTATTGGCGATTTTCCTTCGGGTGGTAACTACGGCTCTATCTTTGTAGATTACGATAACGACGGCGATCAAGATCTTTTTATTGCAAAATGCAGAGGTGGTAGTTCTGATGCAAAAGTTGATGAATTACACCGTAATGACGGAAACAATACATGGACAAATGTAAGTATTGCCGCTGGAATGGCAGAAGCATCGCAGTCTTGGTCGGCTGCATGGGGAGATTACGACAATGACGGTGATATGGATGCCATGATTGGTGCAAGTTCGTTTGCAGACGGTGGGCATAAATTACGCAGAAATAACGGCGATGGCACTTTTACTGATATTACCGCTGGAACTGCATTTGCAACATACACCGGTGTAAATATCGAAAATACGGCACACGACTTCGACAACGACGGTTTGATTGATATCATGATGGGCGCTAACACCATTATGAAAAACAATGGCAATTGGTCGTTTACACCTAGCCAAATTGTTCCTGGAAGCGGACCTATAGGCGATTTAAACAACGATGGGTTTTTAGATATTCAAAACGGAAATCAGATTTATTTGTCTAATGGTAATGACAACAATTGGACAAAGATTTGTTTGAATGGTGTGCAAAGTAATAAAAACGGAATTGGTTCACGAATTGAAGTGTACACAGCCTCAGGCAAACAAATTAGAGATGTTCGAAGTGGAGATGGATTCCGATTTATGAGTAGTTTAAATACACATGTTGGTATCGGAACGAATACCGAAATCATCAAAATAGTTGTTAAGTGGCCTTCAGGTATTGTTGATGAAATTTGGAATCCAACAATTAACTCTTCTGTTGTATTGTCGGAAGGTCAAACACTTTCTGTAGACGGTGTCACTGAAAACGCAGTGGGTTTGTTTCCAAATCCCGCCTCTGATAGTATTACAGTTCAAGCCAATGGTTTGGAAATTAAATCTTTCGAAATTTATGACTTGTCAGGAAGAAAAGTTCACAAAGGACAATTAAACAACAATCAATTTAATGTTGCATCGCTGAGCTTAGGAACTTATGTTGCTATTGTGAAAACGGCTGATGGTAAAAGTAAATCGGCTAAGTTCATAAAGAATTAAGAAAAAAATGAAAATACGAAAGGCGTCGGAAAACAAACCGACGCCTTTTTTATTTCATTAAACTACTAGTAAAAGAAAAGATTTGATCTAAAACACACGAACTAGATTAAATCCAAAGAAAATATCGGCTGTGCTCCAGTTTCCGGTTGTTCTACCCAAGAAACCGGCTTCGTGAATGCCTTGACTATTTGAAAAGTGCATTTGAAAGACGTGTCCGCCAGTTTCTAAATCAACGCCAACAGACAACGGATTGCGGTATGGAGAATCGGATGAGCGATTTAAGTGCGCGGCGTAATCGACATTTATAGAAACACGATTACTTATTTTATAGCGACCTCCTACTCCAACGGCTACTTGACTATTATCCTGTGAATCGATTTCAACAAAGTTTTCGTGGAAAAAAGTAGGTGCTATTTGCAGCGATAAATTCTTTGAAAACTTGCGAGAAACTAGAAGTTGCGAGACATAAATGAGGCGATTTTCAAACTGCAATCTTGGAAAAATGGCTTCATCTAATTCGTTATTAATT
>CALRVY020000213.1:0-4066 GCA_943371725.1 Pseudanabaena sp. UWO311
GAAGTCAAACAGCAAATCCAATAACAAATCAGTTTGAATATGCAAGTCTAACGAATAATGGACTAATACTAGAGATAATTGATTCAGCGGGAAATGTAGTAAGCACAATCGACGCAAATACGGTGCCGAATTATCCGCAAATTCAAATAAATCAACCTGCCGCTCCTAACACTTTTTGTTTTCAAATTGGCGAACAGCAAATAGAGAATTTACTTGCGGGTACGTATGAATATCGAGTTACAGCAAATTTCACATTAAATAATTTCGCGCTCACGGTGTCTGATGATAGCTCTAATCCTTCATCCGATTTAAATCTTGCAGATTGTACGTGTCCCCACGAGATAATTATTACTGATGCCGTCACCAGTAACGAATACGACACGCAAGAGGCTATAATTAGAATAGAAGCATTAAACAAAATATCGGGAAATCAAGCGTCTGCGGCTTATCATGCTGGTTCTGAAATTATCTTAAAAAATGGCTTTGAAGTATTTAGCGGAGCTGTTTTTAGCTCTATTATTGATCCGTGCGGCGCTGAATTTCAATTACGACAAGGAAGTACCAGTAAGACCACAAAAGTTTACATACCAGAATCGGAATTGATACCGTTAATTGTTGAAAGTGATGCTCAGTTGAGCTTGTATCCTAATCCCTCCAATAGTGTGGTAAATATTTCGCTGGAATCTAATCTAATTCGAGGCATAACGTTACTTGACATTTATGGCAAAACAGTCCGACAGCAATCATTTACAAAACAAACACTCAGCTCAGAAACACAAATAAATGTTTCAGAATTGAAAAATGGTTGGTACATCTTGAAAGTAGAAACAGAAAAAGGAGATATTTTAACTTCGAAATTGTTCAAAAACTAATTCTATTGATTTTCAACGTTTCTTTTCAAGATTAAAAACACTTAAAAAAGCTTAGACAGAATAAAGTCCGCGCAGACCTACTTAGGGCACTGTTCGGACTTTTTATTTTGATAAAACGTACATGGATAATAGTACAGGAAACCCCCAATAAACAGAAATAGGCGATAAAAATACTGAAAAAGCTCCCCCCTCACCCCAACTCGCCAATCAATTCCCATAAAAACGCACCAAAGTTTTCGAATTCGGGGGTGGTTTCGAGGGTGGCGGGATCCCAAATGAGTACGGGGCAGGTGTCGGTTTGGGAACGATTGTGGTTTTGGGTGTCGATAACGTAGTATTGGCCGTCGCCAACGTCGGCAATGGGAAGTAAATGCTGGGGCAAATCATCGTTGCGGAGGTTTGTGGTGAGCCACGTAACGCAGGGGATACCCGTTCCTATGAGTTCGGTGTTGGAAACGATGCCAAAAAGCTCGAGGCCGAGGATGTCGCCGCAACCTAATTCGGAAACGAATTTTCGGTACGTGGGCGGAAACGTTAGGTTAAGAAAGGCTTCGGTTTTTTGTATCTGTGCTTCGAGAATCGGACCCACAAAATCGGCCGAATCGGGGTTTTCGCTAATAAACGTTAAGGCTTTTTCGATACTCATGGTTTTGGGATTTGGTTGGGTCACTAAAGTTATGAAATTCAGGTATACGGCGTATTTCAAATCCGTTTTACAAAACGTACAAAATCGCTCCTGCAACGACACGTTTAGCACCTTCCCCGCAATAACGACTGCAACGGAAACCAAAACGCCCGAAAATGCTTACAAACACGGAAGGAAAAAAGCGACCCAAGAAGCTTTTTGGCGACCCGTGTTTGTGCTTTTTCGGGCGTTTTGTTGTAGTGAAAGGCGTGACGGTGCGGCGCGACAAATTTCCACCGCACGTTTGCCGCAGCGGATTGCCCGAGAGATAAAAAAAATGAAAAAAATAAAAAAAATGAAAAAGATGAAAAAGATAACTACCATGCTGAAGATTCGTGCGGCAGCAAAGGGGTATGCGCTAAAAACGGTAATTAAAACCAGCCAAGAATGCCAAAAGCGGATCTAAATTTCTAGGTGCTTTCAATAAAAATAGTATTGAACTTTTCCTCAATATCTGCGACTTCTTCGGGCGTAAGTGCAGCAAATTCTTTTTCCTTGGCTCGTTTAGATAAGGTACCCTGGTTTTGTTCTAAAAAACGAATGAGAAGGGCAACGGTACCGTCGGGCATTTGAAAATGGTTATCCAACCACTGCTTCATTTGGTCGTATTTTTGAAGATAGTTAATTTCCGCGGGAATAGTTTGGTGAATGGTTGTATCCACACATTCAAATAAAAATTCAGCTTGTGGCGTTGCATCGAAATACCTGTAAAAATCGATCGTGTCGTTGAGAACTTCTACGTTATTCTTTGCAGTTTTTTCCCACTCAATACAATCGAGCAGCGGATGGGAATAGGCTTCAAGCACGCGTTGGTAGTCGGCTATTCGTTCTAAAATGGCAGCCGACACCGGGAAAATAATTCCTTGTGGGCTGTATTTCATGGCGGCTAACAGATGATGAATGAGATACCGATGAATTCGACCGTTACCATCAACAAAAGGGTGTATGAATACAAAGCCAAAAGCAATTTTTGCAGCGGCTAGCACCGGATTAAAACCTATTGATTCGAGGTAATTTGCAGAATTTATTAGTCCGTTGATCAACGTTTCTACATCAGCCGCTTTTGCAGATAGGTGTTCTGGGATGGGTTCGCCGGTTTCTCTATCGTGTTCGCCGACAAATCCACCTTCGGTTCGGTAGCCCATTTTGGTGAACCGACTGTTTTCAATTACAATTTGTTGTAATCGACAAAGCTCATCCGGGCTCAAAGGTTTACTTCCTGCTTGGCCAATAGCTTTTCCCCAACGAATGGCTCTGTTTTGCGTAGGCGTTTCTCCTTCAATACTAAAGGAGGCTTTTGAATCTTTGAGTAACAAAAAGGAAGATGTTCTGTGCAAAATATCTTTACGAAATCCGCTGATTGTTGTTTTAATGCTATCGGGATTATTCTTTGCTATGAAATTTTCTAATTTCTCGGTTTTGAATATTAACGGGCAAAAATCAACTGTTCCTGGTAGATTATTATTTATTCTGTGTCTGCTTGATTTAATTGGAGTTCCTGCGGCGTATTGCATCTCTTCGTCTAGCAGATTCACAAAATTTCCTTGGGTTAAATCGGGAATGTCGAGTTTGTAGCCCATCAGCCATTCAAACAAAAACCATATTTTACGGCTGTATTGCCCTGTTGGCTCTCTTTGAATTAAGGCGGTGACTTCTTCTTTAGACACTTGTTGAAACAGCTTTTTGAAGAATAATAGGTTCAAGCCTTCGTACTTTAACCCGAAAACGAGCTGTTTATATAAGTTATCTTCAGGCGCATGTCTTGGTGTAAGAACCAGCCAATGATTGTTTGCATACCGGCGATTTTTTGTGCTGATTAATGCCAGCTTGGAAGGCAAGGGCATAGACAATTTTAGACAATCTATTACAGCACCATAGCCTACCAAAGTTCCTTCTTCGGGAGCTTGTCGGCCATGAAAAACGCTTATTTTCTGTGAATATTGATTATTATTTATTGCCATGTGTGAAAAACAACTATTCAAATGTAGGAAATTAACTTACGCAACATGAAAAACACTTATTATTTTATGGTTTGCGTGAAAAGTTGCTTTCGGGTGGGAGTTCCAACCCGCACAATCCGCTTTACAAAATGATTTAAATTTCTGTTGTTACGATACGTTTAGCACGTTCCCCGCAATAACGACTGCAACGGAAACCAAAACGCCCGAAAATGCTTTAAACCTGAACTCGATTAAAAATCTTTGTCAGATCGCGGTTTCACCAAACATTAAGATTTAGACTAATAGAAAATCTGTGTAAATCGCGGTCGCTAAATATTAAAACCGAGTTCAGGTTTACAAAAACCCAAGCGAAAAAGCGACCCAAGAAGCTTTTTGGCGACCCGTGTTTGTGCTTTTTCGAGCGTTTTGTTGCAGTGAAAGGCGTGACGGTGCGGCGCGACAGATTTCCATCGAACGTTTGCCGCAGCGGATTGCCCAAAAACAAAAAAGAGCAACACTTTCGTGTTACTCTTTCTGCTCCCCCTCTTGGGCTCGAACCAAGGACCCTC
>CALRVY020000214.1:0-4048 GCA_943371725.1 Pseudanabaena sp. UWO311
AGGAGTCGATTTTATTGAAGAATCAAGCCGTTGCTGGCGAAAATGCGGGTTTGAAAATGCCTGATTTGAAAGCGGTTTTAGATTATCAAAAAGCGCAGTACACCGAGAATTTGCGCAATCAGAGTTTTACGAATGCCGCAATTAAATCGAGCGATAGTTTGTATGCACTTGTGAACCAACAACTAAATGAAGTTCGCGGTTCGTCGAATAAACAAATCGGTGAATTATTGGTAAGTATACAATCGGATCGTGGTGGAAAAGTACAAATTACGTTTACCTATTTTGTAGACGGCGCAGGTTGGGCACCGGTTTACGATTTAAAAGTGACCGACATCAGCGCGCCGGTAGATCTAACTACGAAAGCTGAGGTTTATCAAAACACGAATGAAGATTGGAAAAACGTACAATTGTCGTTAAGCAGTGGAAATCCGACTGAAAATGCCATAGCGCCAACTTTGCGACCTTGGTATGTTGCTAAAGTTAAACAAGTAGAAAAATTAAGAAGAGCACAATCAGACAAGGTTGCTGGCATTGCTGTCGCGAACAGGACTTATTTTGGTGATGAAGTGCGAGGAACGGTTTATGAGACATATGGCCTACCCTTGCCGGGAGCAATTGTAGCAACAGATGCAGGCTCTAGCGTTTCTTCTGACCTAGATGGTCGTTACCAAATTAAGATACCAAAAAGCGCCAAATCTCTTACTGTGTCTTTTCTCGGTTATGAAAGTTTAACGCTAGGAATTACATCTGCAACTATGGATTTTAGACTTCAGGAATCTAGTGAAATGTTGGAGGCAGTTGTTGTTTCTCTTGATAGTACTAGAAATTTAGATGACGAAAAGGGATATTTAATGATGAAGCGAGTTAATGAGGCTGACTTGTCTGTGCAAACCACCACCGTTACTTTCGATGTAAAAGAACCGTTTACTGTTTTAGCCGATGGAAATATGTACACGGCTAATTTGAGTCAGCAGGAAATTCCGGCAAGCTATCGGTATTTTAGTGTCCCGAAGTTGGATAAAGCAGCGTATTTGAATGCAGAGATTAGCGATTGGCAGAAATATGATTTACTTCCTGGAACGGTGAATTTGTATTTTGAAGGTACGTATTTAGGTCAGTCGTTTTTGAATGTCGAACAAGCGTCGGATACCTTGTCGGTTTCGTTAGGTCGTGATAAGGCCATTGTTATCGATCGTGTGAAGCGACAAGATTTTACCAAAAAGCAGTTCTTAAGCTCCAACAAAACCGAACGCAACGGATTTGATATTTCGGTGAAGAACAATAAAAAGGTAGCAATTGATATTGTTATTCTCGACCAGTTTCCCATTTCAACGGAAAGCGATGTGGTAGTTGAAGATGCCGAAGCCGATGGTGCAAAAATAGCTCCCGACACCAAGGAAATTCGTTGGGAATTGAAAGTGGAACCCAAAACGGAAGTCAAGAAGCGCATGCAATACACCGTTAAATCGCCGAAATCGAGTAGGGTAGTGTTGGAATAAACGCTGGGAAAGATTGCTTGTGGCGACGATTCGTTTGTGCACAATTTTCGGCTAGGGATTGCAGTGAAAATAGCAGCAGCTAAAACCGTATTGAAGCTAGGCACGCCAACGCGACCAACGGAAGCGCTTGGATTGCCTTAGCTGAAAACGGTTTTAGCTGTTGCTGTTGTAACGAAAAGCCCGGTTGCTTGCAAAGCCGCCAAAAAACGACAATTATATGTTAATCAAGAGGTTTGTCGACAATGATGCGCTTGTTTCGAGTGAGTAATTCTAGGATGATTTGATATGCCAATTCGGTGCGTTTTTCGAGTAAATCGAATTCAATTTTTTCGACATCGTCGGTTGGTTTGTGGTAATCTTCGTGAACGCCGCTGAATAAGAACACTGATGGAATTCCGTTTTTAGCAAAGTTGTAATGATCTGAGCGATAGTAAAATCGGTTTGAATCGGTTTTGCTGTTGTACTTGTAATCGAGAAGAATATTAACCGAATTTTTATTGGCAGAGCGGCAAATTGCGTCGAGTTCAGTTGACAAAAAGTCGGACCCAATAACGTAAACGTACTCACCATTTTCTTTATGCAATTCATCGCGTCGTCCGATCATATCAATATTGACATTAGCAACGGTGTTAAGTAGCGGAAAAGCAGGGTGTTCGGAGTAATAACGCGATCCGTGCAACCCGTGTTCCTCGCCCGTGGCATGTAGAATAAGTAATGAACGATTGAGTTTTGTGCCGTTTTTTTGCGCTTTTTTGATGGCTTTTGCAATTTCGACAAGCGCAACCGTTCCGCTACCGTCATCGTCGGCACCGTTATAAACAGTACCGTTTTCGGTTCCAATGTGGTCGTAATGTGCTGAAAGAACAACGATTTCATCGGCATTTTCATCACCTTTTATAAATGCCCAAATGTTTTCAGAATCGGGAAGATTGGATTTTCCTTTCTTGTTCATAAACGATGCGGGAACGAATTGATAGTAGCCGCTTTGTCCGGGCGGAAAACCAATTCCTGCCTTTTTGTACTGATTTATTAAATAACGGCCGGCTGCTTTCTGACCTTCGGAACCGGTTTCGCGGCCCTGCATGTCGTCGGAAGCAATGTAAGTAAGCATTTCTCGAAGTTCGGGCATTTTAATGGCTTCTGCCGAGCTTGGCGCTACAGCACTCGAACTGGAAGATTTAGGAGCGCAAGACCATAACAAAAGCGTGGTTGATACCAGTAAAAGATGTTTTTTCATAGCTATTTTATATTGTAAAAGGTGTATAATGCCATTCCGGTTAAAACCAAGATAATTAGAAAGCAGTTGATCATGAAAATAAAAATTCCTTTAAAAAAGGTAATGACTCGTTCGGTTTTATAAAAGCGGTGGTGCGCCGGAAAAAAATAATAGAAGGAATAGAGCAGCAGTCCGAAAGCTATTAGTGAATAAAGCACTTCAACAACTGTATATTCTTCCAAACCGGTTACGAAAAAAAACCAACTCAGCAAATGCTCTAACAGCATCATTAGTAACAAAAACGAAAAATAATGCAGTGTAAAAATGCCGTGATCGAAGTAGTAGTATTTCTTTTTGCTTTCAAAAATCCACAAAATAAGAGCAAACAAAGGCAGATAAATAAATAGTGCCTTTGGTAAGTTGTGTTTGAAAGTTTCAAAAAATCGGTCTTTTAGCTCTTTTCCGGTGTAGCGGTTGTTTAATTCGATAGACTTCCGTGCCAACATTTGTTCAATCGCCGACGGCTTTTCATCAGCCGACATCTTTTTAACTTTTTCATTGTATTCTTCCAAGGTTTTAGCTTCGTCTTGAAAAAATCCGACCGAAATATCGTCGTCTCTTTGACGTACCGATTCAATAAACTTTTTAAGACTGTCGGCGTCTTTCTTCCCAATTTTATTTTCTTTAGCCAAATCTGCAACCAGATTTTTAGCATTCTTTTTTGCCGTTTCAACCTCAATTTTACCTGCTTTTTCCTGCTTGCTCGTGTCTAAAGTTACCGATTCAGCATCTGCGGGCAATAAATTCATTGACAAAAAAGTCACAAAACTGATGAAGATATAGAGTCGGATAGGAGCGAGGTACGACATCCGTTTCCCAGATAAATACTCGTTTGTAAGCGCGCCCGGTTTGGTTATTAAATTTTTGATCGTGCGCCAAAAGGCATTTTCGTAGTGCGTTAAGTCTTCGAAAAAGTGTACAAATAAGTGATAAAAGTTTTTTCGGACATGAACATTTTCTTGTCCACAATTCGGACAGAAGCGTTTTTCGACAACGTGGCCACAGTTTAGACACGTTTTGTCGTATCTTACAGTTACTTTCGACATTAGAATTCTCGGTTTGAAAAAGTTGGTTAAATTCGAGGTCTAAAATAGTAGAAATGATACAAAAAAGTACAGCAGTCGATAAGTATATTGCTGCGCAGGATAAAGAAAGACAAACCGATTTAAATGAATTGCGCGACACGATTGTAAAGCATCTTCCCAAAGGTTTTGAAGAAACGATTAGTTACGGTATGCCCGCATACGTTGTTCCACATTCGTTATTTCCTAGA
>CALRVY020000215.1:0-4040 GCA_943371725.1 Pseudanabaena sp. UWO311
ATCAGTCCGCCGTAAATTTGTCCTTTATTGAATTTCTTATCATCGAAATGAATCGTTTCTCCACTTAAAGTTCTGATTTTAAATTTCTTGATGAGGAAAACCGACAGCATACCCACAACTACGGCCGTTCCGATGACGCCGTACATAAAAAACGACTGTAACTGAAACATTTCCTGAATCCGAAACCAGCTAATGATTTCGGCTTTTACAAATACAATTCCAAAGGCAATTCCTACAATTAAATACTTTAGGTTGTGCCAGAACGGCGTTTTAACTTGCTCTTCGTTGGTACAAATGGCGTCTTGGTGACGAATATCTATTTTTTCAGTTCGATTTTTCATTACGGTACTAATTTTAAAATGAAGGGAAGAATAACGTTAGCAGAGAGAAATCCGCCAACCATAAAACAGCAGGTGGCAATCAGCGAAGGCCATTGCAGTGTGGATAAGCCCATGATGGCATGACCGCTCGTACAACCGCCGGCGTAACGCGTTCCGAAGCCAACTAAAAAGCCTCCAATTACAAAGAAGAAGAGTCCTTTTAAAGTGAATAAATTAGAAACCGAAAACAGGTCGGCAGGCATTAAGTTGCTGAAGTCGGTGATTCCCCATTCGCTCAATTGCGCACGAGTTCCTTCGGCAATTTCGATTGGTGCTTCGTTTGATAGATAGGTGGTTGCTATGAATCCGCCGATAAAAACACCGGCTACAAAAAACAAATTCCAAACTTCTTTCTTCCAATCGTATTTAAAAAACGGAATGTTTGCCGGAATACACATGGCACACACGTGTCGTAACGACGAGGATATTCCAAATTTTTTATTTCCAATAAGCAAAAGTACGGGAACTGTGAGTCCGATTAAAGTGCCTGCAACGGCCCAGTGCCAAGGTTGTTTTAAAAGTTCAAGCATCGTTATTTCTTATATTAATTTACTAAGTTTAGAGGTTACGTTAAGCAGACAAAGCGCTATTAACGAATCGCCCGAGTATTCATTTTTTATTTTTGAAAATTAAACGATTAAAAATCCATTAATTCATTGATATGCTGCCAAGTGCCGCCGTTTGTTACGTTTGTTAATCCGCTTTTTTCGAGTAAGTACTTTGCTTGTCCGCTTCGGTTGCCACTTCGACAAAACAATACTACATTCGATTTTGTTTTCAAGTAAACTACCGAATTTTGAATGCGTTCAAGCGGAATGTTAACTGCTGTATTTACGCTTCCTTTCGCGAATTCTTCGGGCGAACGAACGTCGACCAAAAAAGCACCGTCTTTGATTAGATTTCGCAAACTTTCGCCTTGGTTTGATTTATAAAGCTGCGTTATAAAATTGAAATTCATGGTTTGATTTCTTTTAAATGTTGTTATTTCAAAATCGTTTCTTTCAAGATGATGTAAATTCCCATCGCCAATACAAACCAACCGAAAGCTGGTTTAAGCTTGTTTCCATCTATTTTTTTAGAGATCGGAATGCCAATGAAAATACCGAGAATGGCAAAAGCCGAAATTTTCAAGAGAAAAGGCCAATCGATGAGCGTTTCGCTGTTTTCGCCCAAAAAACCGATGAGCGATTTAGCAGCAATAATCACCAAAGAAGTTCCAACAGCCTCTTTCATTGGTAATTTCGAAAGCATTACTAGTGCTGGAATAATCAAGAAGCCACCGCCTGCACCAACCAATCCGGTTAAGATGCCAACAACCGTTCCTTCGACCAATATGAGCGGATAATTAAACGCTTGTTTTGATGGTGTTTCGCTGCTTTTGGATGCCGATTTCTTAATCATGCTGTACGAAGCTGCAATCATTAAAAGAGCAAATAGCAATAGAAGCATGATGCTTTTGGTAATTACAAATCCACCCACTTGAAACAACTCGTCAGGAATCGCTGGAACCAAATAAGCACGCGTTGCAAAAACAGCAATAATCGATGGAATACCGAAAATGACAGCCGTTTTTACATTCACTAAATTGCTTTTAAAGTACGAAATCGATCCTACGGCGCTACTCAAACCCACGATAAAAAGCGAGTACGCTGTGGCAGCAACGGCATCAACGGCAAATAAATACACCAAAACAGGTACGGTTAGTATACTTCCACCGCCGCCGATAACGCCTAGCGATACGCCGATTAAAATTGCTGCGAAATAGCCAAATAGTTCCATAAGTTGCAGTTAAGAGTGGTGAATGTGATTTGCTTTTCCCTGCTGTTTACCTTTAAAAGTGTAGTAAACATGCACGATAAAGTTGTTTTCATGCAAAAACTCATCGGTATTTCTAGGCAAGCGCGAAATGTACATGTAGCCCGTTTCAAGGCGTAGTTTGTCTAGAAGTTGGTAGTTAATCAAAAACGCGAATCGATCGTGGTCAAAAATGTTGGCGCGTTCGGCTCCCTTGAGGTTTAGAAAGATTTCTTCGTAAAGAACTACATTGAGCTTATCGGTAATGTTGTAGCGCAGTCCGAGACGGTTACGCATGCGAATAAAGTCGGTGGAAGTGTTCTGAAAGTCGCGGTATTCAAAGCAATTTCGGTTTAGCAGCCACAGATTTTTGATTACTTCGTACTTTAAATCGATTGCTGCCGAAAAGCGTAATTCTTGCACAACGGGTTTTGTTTTATCGGCTTCTTCCATTAAAATTCGGTTATGCCAATAGTAGGCGAAAGGTGAGAGCGAGAAGGTTAAATCGGGTTTATGTTGGTAATGCGCCCACGTTCGTATGCTGTTAAGGAGGTTGTGCTCCAGCAGATCGCGTTCGGCTGCCGGAAAATCGTTTTGTGTACGATGTTGCAGTTCAGCTTCGTACTTCCATTTTTCGGAATGTTGGTAAGCGACAGACAATCGTCCCCATAAATTAAGGTGCGGCGTGTCTTGCGCGAATGCTGTGCCGACAAATATTAATATATAGATATTTAGGAATATATGTTTTTTCATAAAAAAAGAGGGCTAGTGTTCGTTGCAGCAGTTTTCCAGGCAAGTGATAATGTTTTTCATGTTGGGAAAGCGCAGCGAAACAAATTTATTTCGGCCCACTTTTTCGGAGATCAGCACGCCTTTATCTTCCATCAGGGTAATGTGTTGCGAAGCTACGGCTTGTTCGAGGTTTAGTAATTCCTGTATTTGCAGGATCGTTAGTTTTTCATCGACGGTAAGTACATCAACGATGGCTAGTCGCACCGGATGTGCAATTACCTTAAGCATATTCACTGCGTTAATCACTTTGGCCGGTTCAATACGTTCTGTCAGTATCATTTCTCTATTGCATGTAAATTCAGATACAAAGATATAAATATATATATGTATATAACTAAATTTTTTATTTTTTTTAACGCGATTATTTTTTAGCTTTTTCCCTTCTTTCCCTTTCTCCAATCTTTCAATCTCGAAATCTTTTAATCTTTCAATCTTTCAATCTTTCAGTAGCTTCTCCCGTTTTCCGCTGTAGTCCTTGTAAAATACGCTGTTTTCATAGGGCTATATCCGGCTTCTTGGGTCGCCGTTTCTAGCCCAATTCAAACAAGCGTCTTTTCCTCCGGGCTGCCGCTGCAACCGGGGCTAGGAAAATCGTTACTAACGTTTAGTGGAAAAATACTTGTAAGTAGGTAGTTTTTGGAGGGAAACAATCGCGTAAACTAGCAGAAAGTACAAGGATAAATTTTTAAACAAAAAGTAAACATTGATTACCGGAATAGCCACCATATCTGTCCATTTAAATAGGTCAAAAACAGGCACAAATAATCTTTGCAATGCGCTGTTATCAAACAGTTTACGATTTTTTTTTCAAAATCCAATTAAAGTCCGTCACTTCGCCTAGGTGCGAAACATTAGTTAAAACGTTACAACCTCAGTTCGATTTAAAAATTGCGGTCTGAAAACAGATAAATAGTTGATTAATACCAATTGGGACTGTAAAATAGACTAAAGAAAAAAGGTTGTCTTTGAGGCAGAACAATGCAAAAAAATGTTGCATAGCGGCGCTACGGAAGATTTTTTTAAAACCTAAGATTATTATAAAAATTGAAGTCAGAAAACATTTAAATAGCTGGC
>CALRVY020000216.1:0-4040 GCA_943371725.1 Pseudanabaena sp. UWO311
GTTAGCGATTAGCGGTTAACGATTAGCAGTTAGCGATTAGCAGTTAGCTGTAAGCTGTAAGCTGCAAGCTAAAAGCTGTATGCTGTAAGCTAAAAGCTATATGCTGTAAGCTAAAAGCTATATGCTGTAAGCTAAATGCTGTAAGCTAAACGCTGAAAGCTAAAAATAAAAACTAAAAATATGTACCCATTACACAGAGGTAGAAGATTACGAACCAACGAATCACTTAGAAGTATTGTACGCGAAACCAGCTTGTCGCCAACTGATTTTATGTTGCCGATGTTTATCGCCGAAGGAAAAGACGTGAAATCGCCCATTCCTTCAATGCCTGGAATTTTTCGACACTCATTGGATTATACTTTAGATGAAGTTAAGAAGGCATACGAACTAGGTATTCGAGCCGTAAATATTTATGTGAAAGTTTCCGACCATCTGAAAGACAATACCGGAAAAGAGGCTTGGAACGACAACGGACTCATGCAAGAAGCCATCAAACGCATCAAAGACGCGGTTCCGGAAATGGTGGTTATGCCCGATGTAGCACTCGATCCGTATTCTTCATACGGACACGACGGAATCATCACCAAAGGAAAAATCGATAACGACGCTACCAACGATGCCTTGTGTTTAATGGCCGTTAGCCACGCAAAAGCCGGTGCCGATTTCGTGGCGCCAAGCGATATGATGGACGGACGCGTACTCCGCCTCCGACAAGCGCTCGACCAAAGTGGTTACCACGACGTAGGAATTATGAGCTATAGCGCTAAATACGCCAGTTCTTTTTACGGACCGTTTCGCGATGCCCTAGATTCAGCGCCCGTGAGTACAGAAGAAGCTCCACGAGATAAAAAAACCTATCAAATGGATTACGCCAACCGACTCGAAGCCATTAGAGAAGTGCTCAGCGATGTGGAAGAAGGCGCCGATATGGTGATGGTTAAACCGGGAATGGCGTATCTGGATATTGTACGTGAAGTTCGAAATGCCGTACTAATTCCGGTGTCGGTTTATCAGGTTTCGGGCGAATACGCCATGTTAAAAGCGGCTGCCGAAAAAGGCTGGGTTGATCACGATGCCGTAATGCTCGAACAACTGTATTGCATTAAGCGCGCCGGAGCTAATCTGATTTCCACCTATCACGCACTACACGCTGCAAAACTGCTCAACAAATGAAAAACTTATTTTTAGTTAGCGCACTTTTATTTTTGGTTTCCTGTAATGAAAAGTCTTCTAAATCCGATTCCAATTACCCTGCCGGAACCGAACCTGAAGTAAATATCGTAGAACAAGGGAAAGTTCTTTTTGAAGGTCGCGGAAATTGCACGGCTTGCCATAAAGAAGATCAAAAAGTAATTGGGCCAAGCATTCGCGAAATGGCACAGATTTACAAAACAGAAAAAGCTGATATGCAGGCTTTTCTGCGCGGAGAAACGCCCGCAATCATCGATCCGGAAAAGTACGAAATCATGAAGGTGAATTTAGAAATCACCAAAGCCATGACCGACGAAGAGCGCGCCGCCCTAGAAGCTTACATTTATAGTTTCGCACCTTAAACGGCACGTCATCGAATGAAACATGCAGCAATGTATATGGCTCCGTGGGGAAATTTGTACGTTCAGGAATCAAACGGCCACTTACAACATATACGAACTTTTTCAGATGCCGATTTGGTTTCCGAACCGAACCCATTTCTGACTGCTGTTTTTAAGCAATTAGACGAATATTTTTCTGGAAAACGACAAACATTCGACCTTCCGTTAGTTTTGCAAGGAACTGAATTCCAAGTACAAGTCTGGAAACTATTGCAGCACATTCCGTACGGAAAAACACTATCGTACACCCAAATGGCAAAAATTTACGGAAATCCAAAAACCATTCGCGCGGTAGCAGCAGCAAACGGCGCTAATCCAATTTTGATTGTTATTCCTTGCCATCGCGTTATTGGCAGTAATGGCGATTTAGTAGGCTACGCCGGAGGCATGACAGCTAAAAGACAGTTGTTGCAATTGGAAGGTTCGATTCCTAAAGAATTATTTTAAACCGGAGTTCGATTTAAAAATTGCGGTCAGAAAACAGATAAATGGTTGATTAATACCGATTGGGATACTATAGTATCGCAAGAAAATCTAACGAAGTAGGCAGCCGTTTAGCTGTTTAGCGTTGAATTTGTTCCTTTTCATTGCTATTTGATTTTACAATTTGTTGTTTTCAAGCGATCTGACAAAGATTTTTAATCGAATTCAGGTTTTAAGCTGTTCGTGCAGACTTCATAGCTTTGCTGTAGGATTGCTTGTTGAGCACTATTTTTCGATAACGTTTGCCCGCAGCCCGGATAGAGGCGGCATCCTTTTTATGGAGCTTCGCGTAATAAAAAGATAGAGCCGAAAGCCGGAAATGCTGCCCAAATGAGCAAAAAACCTTAAGTTGTCTAAACTCTTGTAATTTCAGTAAGCTACCCAACCACGTGTCGCTGCGCATCTAAACTCTCGTCGTGCTGCGATAAATCCAGTCCAATTTTCTCGGATTGTTCGCTTACACGAAGCGGAATTATAGCGTTCGTAATGCGGTACAAAGCCAACGAACCGAGAAAGGTAAACGCCGCAACCAAGCCCAACGCCGCCATGTGGTGCGCAAAAACGCCCCAGCCGCCGTGCAATAAACTAGCCGATTCGCCTTGCGCAAATACTGCAGTAAGTATCATGCCCATAATGCCGCCTACGCCGTGGCACGCAAACACATCTAAAGTGTCGTCTATGCGTTTCATCACCGGCCAATATAAAATCGAGTTCGATACAATAGCCGTGATAAACCCAAAAAACATACTTTCAGGAATGCTCACAAATCCAGCGGCAGGCGTAATAGCCACCAAGCCTACTACGGCACCAATACAAGCGCCTAACGCCGAGACTTTTCTACCAAACAACCGATCGTAAAAAACCCAAGTCATCATCGCTGCTGCCGATGCCGTTATCGTAGTTCCAAATGCCATAACGGCTGTTCCGTTTGCAGCCAAGGCCGAACCCGCGTTAAAGCCGAACCAGCCAAACCAAAGCATGCCCGTTCCTAAAATTACAAACGGAATATTTGTTGGGATATGCAAACTGTCTTTGCGTTTTCCCAAAACCAAAACGCCCGCAAGTGCAGCAAATCCGGCGCTCATGTGTACAACGGTTCCGCCGGCAAAATCTTTTACGCCAAAAAAGCTGCCCAATAAGCCCGTCGGATACCAAACCATGTGGCACAAAGGCGCGTAAATCAGCAAAGTAAATAAGCAAATAAAGAGTAAATACGAGATAAATCGCACGCGCTCAGCAAACGAACCGGTGATAATAGCAGGTGTAATCACCGCAAATTTCATCTGAAAGAGCGCAAAAAGCATAAACGGAATCGTCGAAGCCATTTTGCTGTGCGGCAATATACTCACATGATCAAAGAAGGCGTAGGTAAACGGATTTCCAACAACGCTGTAAAATTTCCCCGAAATCTCAAAGCCTAAAGGTTCGCCAAAAGCCAGTGAAAACGCGCAAATCACCCACAATAAACTCACCACACCTAAGCAAACAAAGCTCTGCAGCATCGTACTAATGATGTTCTTTTTGCCAACCATTCCGCCATAAAAGAACGACAAACCGGGTGTCATCAACAACACTAAACACGATGCGGTAAGTAACCAAGCTACATCTGCAAACGACACGGCTTCTTCTGTTAAAAAGTTGTTGCGAATAGCCGAAGGATCCGATTTCCAAAACAAACCTACCAAACTAAACAAACTGATTAGCGAAAACGAAACAATCCATCTTTTTTCTATTTTTCTCATCACAACCCTATTTTTATACGGGTCAAATCTAAAAAAGTTATTTTATAATTCAAACAAACCCTGTTTTTACGAGGGATTAATTTTATAATTTTATTTTTTGAAGCTATTCCCGCTTTTCCTCCAAGTCCGCTTTTTCACCGGCGTTTTTTAATGGCCTTGCGTCTGGCTTCCGTTGGTCGCCGCCGCAAAGCCTTAAAAAATCGCCGTTCAAAATGCGTGCTTT
>CALRVY020000217.1:0-3983 GCA_943371725.1 Pseudanabaena sp. UWO311
AAATCGTTGCCCGAACATCAGTTACTCAAATACCCATCATAATTCTCCGGCGTGACCACCACCAACTCATGATTCGGATACGACGAGGTGAAATTTTTCGGAAAACGCACCTTTTTATGCCAGTTCCACTTGATTTCAAAAGCCGTAATTAGCCCGTCGGCTTCCTCAATGTAGTCGATTTCCTGTTGTTCTTTTGTACGCCAGAAATACGGTGAAACAAAATTGTTTTGGTAAGCATTGTATTTTTTGCGCTCGGCGATAAAGTAGTTTTCGAATAACGCTCCAATGTCGGCGCGGTTTACGGCCGACTGGAAATTGTTAATCACCGCATTTCGAATGCCGTTGTCGTAGAAGTAAATCTTTTTCGAAAGTTTTAATTCATTTCGGGCATTTCGTGCAAACGATTGTAATCTAAAAACGATAAACGTCTTTTCAAGTAAACTAATATACGTTTCAACCGTTTTACTGTCTAATCCGACTAGCTTGCCCAATTCGTTGTACGAAACTTCCGATCCAATTTGTAAGGCCAATGCTTGCAAGAGCTTAACCAATTTCTCGGGCTTCTTTAACGAATCAATCATTAAGACGTCTTTAAATAAATAGCTGTCGGCCAGTTGTTTCAAAATTAAACGCTGGTCTTCGGCATAACTAACAACTTCGGGATACGAGCCGTAAATCAATCGGTTATGAAGCAGTCGCTTTTCTTCCAAAATTCCGTGATGATTCTTAAGTTCTTGAAACGATAGCGGAAACAATTGGCATTCAATCTTGCGTCCGGTTAACGTTTCGTAGGTTTTGTTTTGCAAGTCAAAAGCCGAAGATCCCGTGGCTACGAGCTTAACATCCGGATAGTTCTCGTGAATCAACTTTAAAGCAATACCAATATTCGGAATTCGTTGGGCTTCGTCAATGACAACAAACTTCGAAGCACCCAATATACTTTTGATTTGCGTTGAAGTAGGCTTTTCAAAAATCTGTTGAATGTCGTATTCGTCGGCATTAAGCCACAGCGCACTCTCGTAACTGCTACTTAATTCCTTAAGCAAAGTCGTTTTTCCGGTTTGTCGAGCGCCAAGTAAAATCAAAACCTTTCCTTTGTTGAGGAATTTTGAAATCACCGCAGTTAATTCTCTGGCTATCATAACGTAAAGTAAAGTTCGCTGAAGTCAAAAGTAGTTCTTTTTCGGATTCTATTCCAAAAAAGTAATGCTTATTTCGGATTCTATTCCAAAAAAGTTACTTTTTTTAAGGATTCTATTCCGAAAAAGTTGTGTTTTTTGGGTGTGCCGGCGCTAACGTTCGTTTACTAACAAATTGTAACTGCTTCGCCAAACCCGCGTTGAACGTGCGAAATCAGCGCCGTCGCGTGCTCCACTGTATCTTTTTGGCAAACACATTTTGGAAATCCCGTACGCCAAAAAGGATGCCGTTGCGCCCGCTCACACGAAAATCGACTTCACAAAAAAACCTACTTCTCGGATTCAATACCAAAAAAGTCGTTTATGAGTTTCTAGAGCAAAAAAACTGGGAATGAAATAGAGCGAAATTCTCAAGCAATATTCATCGAACGAACCATCACTCAAACAGTTCGGCCAGCGAGAACGTGTTCACTAATTTGTTGTTGTTACTGAAACTAAAATTCTCTCCGCCGTACACAATGGTTAGCGGACTCGTTTCTTTCGAGTAACTTTTGAACAAATTCAAGTTCCGGAACCAATTTTCTTGAAAAGTTTGACCCGATTTAATTTCGATCGGAAAAAGGTTGAGGCCTTTCTCAATTAACAAATCAATCTCAACACCCGCTTGCGAGCGCCAATAGAACAATTTGTAAGGCTTTAGCCGATAACTGTTAAACTTTACGCATTGGCTGACTATAAAATTTTCAAAAATCGCGCCTTTTAACGGATGATTTTCAAGTTGATTTACTGTGGTAATGTCAAGCAAACTGCAAATGATGCCCGTATCCACCAGATAAAGTTTCGGTTTTTTAGTAATGCGTTTACCGAAATTAGCATAATACGGTGGCAATAAATAAATAACTCCGGCAACCTCCAAATAACTTACCCAACTTTTCAGTGTTTTCGAATCAATGTCTAGTTCGTTTGCCCATTTCAAAGCGTTAAATTCTTGGCCAACTCGTGACGCAATGAGCTTTATAAAATTTTGAAATAAGTTTATATCTCGGATGTTTACCAACTGTCTGATATCTTTTTCAATCACACTTTGAATGTAACTTTGGTAAAATAAAACTGGATCAATAGGGGTGTCTTTCCAAACTTCTGCAAATCCACCATTAAAAATGTGTTCCCAAACCGTAAAATTTTTAAAGTTTGGAATTTCGTCATAGCTTAGCGGGTACATGTTAATGTAGCCAATTCGCCCAGCTAAACTTTGGGTAATTTTTTCGTTGAGTAAAAAGTTGCTACTTCCAGAAATCACGTATTTACCTTTTTCTGAAGTATTGTCTAAAATTTCTTGTAAGTAATTGAATAACTCAGGCAAACGTTGCAACTCGTCATAAATTACCCCCTTGTTATCTTTGGTCAAAAACGCCGTCGGATCACTTTTTACCAATTGATACAAGCCAAAATTTTCGAAATTATAGTACTGATAGCCTGAAAAGAAAGATCTGCAAAGCGTCGTTTTCCCACTTTGTCTAACACCCATTACCGCAACTGCCCGAAACATTTGAGCTGTTTTTTTAAGCTTTTCTTCTATTTTCCGTTCAAATTCCATAATGCAAAAGTATGTATTTTCGGAATTCAATTCCGAAAATACATACTTTTTTTCCTTTTTAGCTTGTGCAAATTCGGAATTGAGTTCTTAATCTACACAAAATAATGACTGTGTAAATCCAAATTACGGCACGTTTTTGTGAGAAATTATCAACTTCTACAAGATAAACTCCATTACTGGATTTGCAGAAAAGCCGTTTCTACCTATTTTCAATCCATTCC
This sequence comes from Pseudanabaena sp. UWO311, assembly GCA_943371725.1. Classification (GTDB taxonomy): domain Bacteria; phylum Bacteroidota; class Bacteroidia; order Flavobacteriales; family Flavobacteriaceae; genus Flavobacterium. The sequence goes on from CALRVY020000217.1 coordinate 2,958, forward strand.
CGAGCGTTCACAAATGCTTGCAACCACGGCGTCGCTTCTTTTGGATTGTTCGGATAGTGGGCCCAGTTCCAACCAAAAATCGAGCGTTCAATATGTGGCATCATCACCAAATGTCGGCCGTCTTTGCTCGCTAACATCGCCGTATTAAAGTCGGAACCATTCGGATTTGCCGGATACTCCGGATAAGCATATTTCGAAACAATGTGGTACTGCGATTCGTCGCCCGGAAGTTCGAACCTACCTTCGCCGTGCGAAACCCAAACGCCGAGGGTACTTCCCGCTAAGTTGCCTAACATCACGCTATTGTTCGGCAATATTTCTACCGACGTAAATATGCTTTCGTGTTTGCGCGATACGTTGTGCTTCATCTTTCCGTGAACCGGAAGCTCCGGATGTATGACTTCCAATTCCATTAAAAGCTGACAACCGTTGCAAATGCCTACCGAAAGCGTGTCTGGACGTGCATAAAAATCAGACAGGGCTTTTTGCGCCTTTTCGTTGTATTTAAACGAGCCAGCCCAACCTTTTGCGCTTCCCAAAACATCTGAGTTTGAGAAGCCGCCCACAGCTCCAATAAATTGAACGTCCGATAAATCGATCCGACCCATAATTAAATCCGTCATGTGAATGTCGATTACATCGAAACCGGCCAAGTACATTGCATGCGCCATTTCGCGTTCCGAATTCGAACCTTGCTCCCGAATTACTGCCGCTTTCGGTCGGTTGCTTACTTGCACATCGGATGCTTGTATGTACGAATTTGGAAAACGGTATTTCAACGCTTGTTTGTCGAATTGTTCCGCACGAACCTCGGCCATTCCGTTGGCTGTTTGCAAACGATCAAACAAGTACGAAGTGTTGTTCCATAACTTGCGATAAGATTTTATGTCTAATTTCAAATCGTTTATAATCAACGAATCAGAGTTTGTGACCTCGCCAATACGTTCAAATGAAATTTGGTGCTTTTGAAGGATGTTTTCTAAGGCCGTATCGTTGGTTGCTTGTACCACAACAGCGGTATTTTCT
>CALRVY020000218.1:0-3978 GCA_943371725.1 Pseudanabaena sp. UWO311
TTTTCTGTGCGCTTAAAAAGCTGGTACGTGAGCTCGTCGAAGGAAAAACACTGCGTCCCATTGTGAAAAACTTTGTGGAACATTGTGCTCCACCGATACCTAAGCGTGCCCATTCTTTAACCGCAAAGGACGCAAAGATTTACGCAAAGTTCGCAAAGGGGAAACTTTTCAATCTTTCAATCTCGAAATCTTTCAATCTCGAAATCTTTCAATCTCGAAATCTTTCAATCTCGAAATCTTTCAATCTCAAAATCTTTCAATCTCAAAATCTTTCAATCTCAAAATCTCCCAATCAAAAAAGCTGTCCTAAATTAAGTAGGACAGCTTTCTCTCTATTCTCTATATAAAATCTTACAACTTAATCATACGAAGTATTTGAGGTTCGTTTCCAGTTTCAAAAACCAAAACGTATGTTCCTGCTTTCAGTTGCGTAACATCGAGATACGAACCGTTAAATTTCCCTCGAAGTACTTGCTGACCCAGCGTGTTCACCACTTGATACATAGTATCCGCCGCTACACCTTCGACATAGAAATTACCTTCACGCAACGGATTCGGATAACCTTTGATGGCAACCACAGCCGAATCGTCTGTCAAACGTGCTGCCGAAGCAGTGATATTGATGGTATAATCTTCAACCTGACCGTAGGGGAATGCTTCGCAGGCCGTTGGAGTTCCGTTGTATTTCATCGAAACACGCATGCGTGTGCTGCCTAGCAACGCCGTTGCCGGAATGGTGATGGTTCCGGTTATTGGTGTTGCGGTAGTGGCGGTTCTAGTGAACGCAATTTCGCCTGCATCAGCAAAATCTCCATCCCGATTGTAGTCGATAAAAACACGGTATCCTTCGCTGAATACCGATCCCGTCCAGAAAGGTGTAATCGTAATTGTATTTGCTGTTCCGCGAACCACATTAGTCGAAATCGCTGTAAAATTCTCGTAACCCGCGGTTCCAGTCGATGGATTGTTAATTGTTCCGAATACTACACGACCAATGCGCTCGTCGACGGTACTGTTTCCTTGAGAGGCGCAATAAGTAACGGAACTTGACAATGTTGTTACCGAAACCGTATTGCTGTTTGCCGAGATATTTCCAGCCGCGTCTTTTGCACGAACGTTAAAGGTGTACGCGGTCGCTGCCGTTAAACCCGTAACTGCAAAAGTGGTTGCCGTTGTTGTCGACCCAATTAAAACGCCGTTTCTTAAAACATCGTAACCCGTCACTCCTACGTTATCGGTAGCGCCAGTCCAACTTAGGTTTGTGGCTGTTTGCGTTATCCCAGAAGCCGACAAAGTAGGTGCTGTTGGAGCAGTCGTATCCGATGCTGCCGTAGTCGTTACCGACACCGTGTTGCTGTTCGCCGAAATGTTTCCGGCAGCATCTTTAGCACGAACGTTAAAGGTGTACGTTGTTGAAGCTACCAAACCTGTAACCGCAAAAGTGGTTGCAGTGGTTGTCGAACCGATTACTACACCGTTTCTTAGCACATCGTATCCCGTCACGCCAACATTATCTGTAGATGCTGTCCAGCTTAAATTTGTGCTGGTTTGCGTGGTGCCTGCTGCGGCCAAATTAAGGGGTGCCGAAGGTACAGTTGTATCTGTGCTTCCTGCGGTAATTGTAAAGTTGGTATTCGAAACATCAAAGAAAATGTGGTTTGTTCCTTTTACCATGATTCGGTTTTGAGTTCCTGGCGTATTTGGAATGGTAACTACTTGCGTTCCATCGTTTGGGGTAGCTGCGGCCAAAACAGTGGTAAAAGTGGCACCACCATTTGTTGAAAGTAAGATATCCACATTGGCGCAATTCACGCCGTTTGCAGTGGTTCCTGCCACATTCCAAGTTATGGTTTGAGAAGAACTACCAGCGTATGAAACTGCGGTGTTTGGAGCAGAAACAGTAAACGGACCAGCGGTTCCATTAACAGTAATAACGACATCGTCGCTGTTATTTGCTGGACCAGAAATATGATTATCTCTAACCGTGAGTCTAAAATTCATCGTACGAGCAACCGTTGGTACCACTTCCCATGTCCAAGAAGTTGCGCCGGCTAAGACAGTCGACATTCGTGGGAATGTACGGGTAGCCGATGTAGTTGGCAAAAATGAGCGAAAAGCGGGTCCTGTAGTCCGGGTTGCGCTTGGGATCGTCGAGGTCGAGGTTCCCACATTCATTTGTTCCCAACAGTAGTTCAAGCTCGCGCTATTTGCATCGGTAGCCGTTCCAGTTAACATAAATGGCGTACCACGCGGAATGGTGTAATCTAAACCTGCATTTACAACGGGAATTGCATTCCCAGTAGTTGTGTTAGTTTGACATGTGGTTGTTTTGATGTAATTCGTTATTTGTTGAATGCTTTGTGCATGGAAATACGGATCGGAATTCGTTTGTACGTCGGTGGTTGGACCCGTAATACCAGCGTAACCCATGATAGTAGATCCGCTGCCTGGTTCCATTTGCGCACCTGTTCCTTCGTTGCTGTGCGTAAAGGTGTGGTTCGCACCAAATTGGTGACCCAGTTCGTGTGCTACATAGTCGATATCAAAGGCATCACCTTGCGGGATACCATCGGCTGGCGAAGTGTAACCACTTCCCTTTCCTAGCGGCTGTGCAGTAGTTGGATTGCGACAAACGCAGCCAATACAGCCGGCATTTCCACCTCCACCTGATGCGCCAAATAAATGTCCAACATCGTAGTTTGCACTTCCGATTACATTGGTTAAAGTAGTTTGAAGTTCTTGATTCCAAGCGCCACCAGCACCTGCAGCGGCAGCCGAATATGGATCTGTCGAAGCACTGGTGTAAATCACTAAATCGGTATTGGCAATCAAATTCATACGAACACCAAAGTCTTTTTCAAAAACACCGTTCACACGAGTCATCGTGGCATTTATCGCTGCAAGAGCCAACGCTTTGGTTCCGCCAAAATAAGCAGTGTATTCTCCCGTAACCGACATCGCTAACCGATACGTTCTGAAAGTGCCATCATCGGCATTTGGACGAAATGCTGCCTGCTGTGTTGGCTTTTCACTAAGACTCTTTGCGTCATCTCTAACTCGACAAGCGAAAGAGCCTTCCGTAAATAAATTTTCAGATTTTTCATAAACAATGTATTGCGAACGATTTTTAGTATACGGCTCGATGAACGTTGCTTTTCGATCTTCGCTTAAAACCATCGTTTGCAAACCTAGCGGAGACAAGCTCAGGTAAAGTACCTCGCCTGAATTTGATTTCGAAGTACCTCGATACGACTTAATTTCGGAATAGCGTTCTTGTAACTCCCGTTCCATGTTCGAGGCTACATACATTTCGAAAACTTGCATCACACCTTTGGCGTCTGGCAAAGTGAGTAAACTTGTACTTTTTACACCTGAAAACAAGTCGGGTGCTGTACTTAAAATTTGAGCCACTTGATTTTCATCAATCACATAAAGTTTTGGAAACCGTATGTCGGCTTTGTTGGAAACGATAACGTCTGTGGCAGATTTGGGGGACGGCGTTACATGAGACGTGTTTTGCGACCATGACACTACCGAAATCGCACTAAAGACAAGCAATAATAGCTTTTTATTCATAAAAATTAGGATTTGGTTAGTTGGTAAATAGTTTTTTAACAAACCAAATGTACATATCTAAATTAATATGCAAGTTATATTTTTGAACTTTTAACAGCTGATCTGTTGAAATTATAACAAATTTCTCTTTTTGGGCAATGCGCCGCAAAATGCCACTTCATCTAAAATCAAACCAGCGGCGCACGCGCTTTTGCTGCAACTCCTCGCTTCCTCGTTCCTCGTCGCTGTGGGGTTTCCGCGCCAATCGCTATTGCGAACGCGACACCAAACGACGTTTGCCACTTAACGTATCTTTTTTGGAGAGGCTAGAAGTTAGACACGAGAAGCTAGTTCCGATAGCTATCGGAATTGATGAATTCAACACTTACCGTTTCATGTTTCCACCCGAACCCCCGTATCGTC
>CALRVY020000219.1:0-3813 GCA_943371725.1 Pseudanabaena sp. UWO311
CCTCAATCTCCTTTTGTCGCTTTCATTTTCGCGCCGCCCGCTAACGCAACAGCGTGCACAAGCAATCATTCCAGAGAACGAATCGCATTAAATAAATACCTCCATTCTGGTCGTAATTCAACCAACTCTGCGAGAGTTTTAAACTCTCGCAGAGTTGGTTGAAAATTTCTTTTCCTTTTCGCGTCGCCCGCTAACGCAACAGCGTGTGCGAACAATCATTCCAGAAAACGAATCGCGGTAACGTTACCCGCGCAACCGATTGAGCCGATACCCCACAGCCGCATGTAGCGCAGCGGAATAGGCGAGGAGTAAAGGCGAAAGCGGGACGGGGCGGCACACGTATTTCCACTACTTGCCTGCCGCCGCGATGCGCCCAAATAAAAGAGATTATCAAACGCAGTATTGTTTTCGTGTTGCGAGCATTTGCCACGAAAAAAATTGGCCTACAACCTAAGTTCGATTAAAAATCTTTGTCAGATCGCTTGAAATCAACAAATTGTGAAATCAAATAGCAATGAAAAGGAACAACTTTCACGCTAAACAGATAAATGGCTGCCTACTTCGTTAGATTTTTTTGCGATACTACAGTATCCCAATAAAAATCCGCCTGTTATACCAATTGGATCTATAAAACAGCCTAATAAAAAAATGTTTTTAAGCCATAACTGCTTTAAAAAAATCTTCCGTAGCGCCGCTATGCAACATTTTTTTGCATTGTTCTGCCTCAAAAACAACCTTTTTTCTTTAGCCTATTTTACAGTCCCAATCGGTATTAATCAACCATTTATCTGTTTTCTGACCGCAATTTTTAAATCGAACTCAGGTTTACGAAGCGCGAAGGGGTTATTAAAATTTGTTTATGGTTTGCCGAATGGCCACCAAACGCGTCATTAAATCTTCAAAATAATCGAGTTGAAGCATGTTGGCACCGTCGCTTTTTGCATTTGCTGGATCGAAGTGTGTTTCGATGAAAATACCGTCGACACCTACGGCAATACCCGCTTTGGCTATGGTTTCAATCATGTCTGGCCGACCTCCCGTAACGCCTGCCACTTGGTTGGGTTGTTGCAATGAGTGTGTTACGTCGAGTACAGTTGTTGCAAATTGTTGCATGGTCGGAATTCCGCGAAAATCAACAATCATATCTTGGTATCCAAACATGCTCCCACGGTCGGTTGCCATTACGTTTTCGTTGTTGCAATCGAGTACTTTTTGCACCGCGTGTTTCATGCTTTCCGGACTCATAAATTGTCCTTTTTTCAAATTCACCGTTTTTCCCGTTTGCGCAGCGGCCACAACCAAATCTGTTTGACGCACCAAAAAGGCAGGAATCTGTAAAACATCTACAAATTCGGCGGCCTTTGCGGCATCTTCGTTGGTGTGAATATCGGTGACGGTTGGGATATCAAACGTTTGGCCGACTTTTTGCAAGATTTTCAAAGCTTTTTCATCGCCAATGCCTGAAAAACTGTCGATTCGGCTGCGATTCGCTTTTTTAAACGATCCTTTAAAAACGTACGGAATGCGCAGTTTATCTGTTATGCCAACTAATTTCTCGGCTATGCGCAGTGCCATTTCTTCGCCTTCGATAGCGCACGGACCTGCAAGTACAAAGAAGTTGCCACTGTCTAGATTTTTAATTTTCGGAATATTCGAAAGTTGCATAGTTATTTTTTAAGTGTTAAACCAACGGGAACAGCAAGCTGGCCTTTGGCAAAAATATTTAAGTAGAGAACAACGGGCTTTTGTTGTCCATCCCATGTAAGTTCGTAACGGTTTAGTAATCCTACGCCAATATCGTTGCGTTTCGAAGGAAATGGGCAACAATCGTCGATTCTGCGAAAGCGAATTTTCTCGCCTTTCGGACCAGCAAGAGCGTTCAAAAAGCGAAACTGATTTAGGGTGTCGTTCTTGGTATTTTGATAGAAAACATTAATTGGATAATCTTTGTCGTATCCGTATTTCGGATTTGTGCTTACAGCCGAAATCACAAAATTTCCAGCTGCGTCGAGTACCAAATCCGGTGCATTTTCGTCGGTATTTTTCAAAGTCGATTTCGTGCTTACACAAGCCGTAAAAAATACAAGTACTAGTACTGCGAAAATTGATTTTTTAAGCATATTAAGTTGTTTTCGACTTCGATTTCAAAAAGTACGCCAAAATTGCTGAAATCACGATTCCCAATGAAATGCCTCCCACCGCAGCCGTTATCAAGTACGAATTCATGTTGAAATACGAGGTAGCTACTTCGGTCGACATGCCGCGCACTTCGGTTTGAAATTTAATTTGATTGGCAAAAAAATCAGGCGAAATAACTGTTAGTGAAAAGAAAATAGCCGGAGCCGACATGAGCGCTGCAATTACTGCAAGCACAGAGCCTGACAGAAAGCCTTGCTTCCAATCCATTTTATTTTTGAAAAAATCGCGTTTTTTTTCTCGAATGGCTAAGCCGTAAATAACAACCAAAGGCAGTAAACTTAAATTGGTGTACAAAGCATGATCAGCCACGTGTTCGTTGTGTAAACCGCTAAATTTTTCGAGTGTAATCCAAGCTATTCCAAACAGCGTTTGTATAAAGGCCCATTTGTACTCGATTTGAAAGTTTTTCATCGCTTTTTCTTTCCGCAAAATTACACGATTTCCGCCGTGTTTTGCATAATTCAATCTATTGTAATTTCTTTGCGAAAATAGTCCGTATTTTGCAACTAAATTAAATCCGACTCAAAATGAAAGTAGCCTTAAAAATCGTACCAATTCTATTCGTAGCATTAACTTTATTGACGTCTTGTGGCGGTGACGATGCGCCAAGTGTGCCACCAACTATTTTAGCAAAGTGGACGCCGAGCAGAACCATACTTGAAGCAAATGGAAGCCGAATTACAACTAATTACGCCGATAACGTTCCGGGTTGCGACAAAAACTTCGTGGAATTTACTTCGGCTAATGTTTTTAGAAATGTCGTTTTTTTTAAAAACGCCAGCAATGTATGCGCTCAAGACGAAGCTGATCCTACCACCTACACACTCACTGAAGATAATTTGGTAATTGCCGATGGTTTATATTCGGGAAATTATACCATCTTTCGTTTAACAAACAACGAACTAGCAATAAAAACTACCGAATCACTGTCAGGTATTTCAACAACAATTACGACTTACTTTAACAAAGTACAATAATTAGCGTGCGCTCGACAAAAAATCTTTGTTAGATCGCTTGAAATAGCGAACCCACGTTAAATAAAATTCGTAACTAAAAAAGGTGTTTCAAACTTCTGGAACACCTTTTTTATTTGATCTATCTCTATTGTTACGATTTCTGAATATCGGCACTCAAACCGGCATCGTGCAAGGCACTGCACTTTGGCGCTAATTCTTCAAGTGCGCCCGATTTTACCGTACACTGTCCTTTGTAATGAACCAAAATAGCACATTGCTCTGCTTGTATTGGCGTGTGATCGCATACGGCAATTAGCGTTTCGATCACGTGATCAAAAGTGTTTACATCGTCGTTATACAATACCAACTCATAAGTGTCGGCAATTTTTTCAATAACGTCTGTTTCAAATTCGGTTAACTCCAGCGGCATAATCTATATTTTTATGTATTTCAAAGCTACCCAAGTATTGCGCTCTTTCACCAATTGCTGCGACAGCCCGAGTGAAACGCATTTTTCATCAATCACCGGAATATCGTGCTTGTAGAAGCCGCTCAATAAAATCGCTCCCTCAAAATTCAAATATTGCGCGTAAATAGCCAAATCTTGAAGCAAAATGTTGCGATTAATATTGGCTATTATAACATCATATTTTTTATT
>CALRVY020000220.1:0-3763 GCA_943371725.1 Pseudanabaena sp. UWO311
GTAAAAACAGTACTTAAGTCGGCAATGAGTTCAGCGATACTGAAAAGCATGAATTTGGTATTGCTGTTTTGTTTTTCAACGCCGTTTACCGATAGTCGTAAATCTAAATGCTGCGGATTTGGAATTTCGTCTGCTGTTAGCAAAAACGGTCCCATAGGTGCAAAAGTGTCTTGACCTTTGGAAACAATCCATTGTCCGGCGCGTCGGCAATCACGTGCTGAAATATCGTTGATAATGGTGTAACCAAAAATGTGCTCATGCGCTTTTTCCTTAGGGATATTCTTTCCGCCAGTTCCAATTACAACTGCTAATTCGACTTCCCAATCCAACTGATTTGTAATTTTTCTGTTCAGCAAAATATCGGATTTATGTGATGTAACTGCTGTTGGGGGTTTCGAAAAAATGACGGGTTGTTTAGGCAATTCGTTTGAAGTATCGAGCGTTCGTGCGCTTTCGGCTACATGTTCAGTGTAATTTAATCCAATACCAAAAATATTTTTCCTTGGTTTTGGAATGGGAGCAAGTATAGCTACTTCGTTTAACTCCAAAGCAATTTCATCAAAAAAAGATTTTTGAGTTTCGCCAATCATTTCGATAATCTCGGCAATAATTTCAAATCCTAAGTCGATGAAATCAAGCATATTGTTTGGAAGTGGAAAGTTTGAAATCTCACCAAAGTCTTCCATATCAATGACTTGATTGTTGTGAATAAATCCCAATCGAGATTCAGATTCGTAAGTTTTGTAAGTAAGTAGCTTCATTAATTTTCTGATTTTAGAACTATAGTTGTATTGTCTTTTTTTAAGATTTCGATTTCGCGGGTATTGTTAGATTCAAGTTTACTCCTAACATCTAATATTTCGCAAATGTTGAGTTCTTTTAAGTTGATGTTGCCCCATCTAATGATTTCATCACCAAATTGAACTTTATCTGCATATTCTTTATTCCAAACATGACCAACAACGATTTTGCCATCTTTAAATGTCATACTCAAAGTAGGAGGCTTTTTGTCGAACACCACATTATTTGTTGCTTCGAAATAGAATTTCTTGTTTTTAAAATCTACGATAACATCGCCGTGTTTTAGCAAATCTAGTCCGATTCGTGAATTATCGTCGTCGGTTGTTTCGGTTATAATGTTTTCAAATGAAACGCCGTTAATTTGGATTTTATTAATCTGAACTAATTGCTGATTTCCAGCTTCGTTAACTCCAAAAAGTCCGAGATCCGATGCGCCAGTACTGTTTGCTAGTGTACTAACAATTTCTTCTTTTTGAAAAACCGTATTTGCACGGTTAGAAAGGTCGTAAAATCCGTCCATTCCCGTATCAAATAATACCGTTTCCGTTCCCTTTTTACCATTTGTTGCTAAAAATTCTAACTTGATAAAAGGCGATTTTTGGGCGTTTACTAATTTTAATTTAGAAGGTTTAACGTTGGTTTTTAGATTCTTAATATTGTCGGTAACACTAATTTTCTTGTCCTTAAGGCTAATTTTTACGATTGAATTTTGCAACAAATTACTACCGATAAAACCATCGATTTTATAACATTTAAGTAAAGGATGATTTTCTAGATCAATAACTAAAGCAGCCGCATTTTCAAAATTCAAATTATTGATTTTAATTGAATTAACTGCAACCATACTCATTTCCTGTTCTTTGTTATTTGCATCCGAGACCGAAATGTTTTTCTTGGATTGCAGCTGAAGTTCGCTAAAAATAGTATTTGAAATGACGTTCGGAGCGCCTGTATCCAGCAAAAATTTATATTCTTTGTTGTTAACAGTTACAGGAACAATGATTTTTTGTAACACGATCTCAAAATCTACTTCAACGTAATAATTTTTTTGATTTATAGTTCCTTGAGAAAAATCAATCTTTTGACAAAACGAGTTTTGCGAAAGAAAAAAAACAGTAATAATTAACCTGAGCGATTTTATCATTTTGTTAGTTATTAATGATGCTAGTTATCATTTAATAAATATTTGTTTACAACAATATTGAGAAAAGCTCAATTTATTGGTCATCATCTTGATTTTGCAATTGAAACAATCCTAACGATTCGATAACTGGTAAATCGTTGAAGGAGAACAAACAAGCATCTTCGGTTTCCGATGCATTGTGATGTTCGTGCCACGCCCAAGACGGCACACAAAAGATGTCGCGTGTTTTCCATTCGAAACGTTTTCCGGCGATAATCGAATATCCGGAGCCTTTTGCCACTTGATAAACAAACGAACCCGTGTGTCGGTGACGCTTTCCTGAAAATCCAGCAGGAAGTAATTGCATGGAAGCGCCCATGGTTTGCATGACGTGCCCGCCAGTAATCGGGTTGCTGTAACGCATTTTTACACCGTCGTACGCATCAATCGGATTAACTTTTGCTGCCTCGACTAAAGCTGGATAAATCTTCTTCCATTCAAATTTAAATAACGGCGAATACGGCTTATTCCAATTTTCATGAGTAGGATAAAATCCTGAATTTCCATAATTTAAAACGGAATAATTAACAGGATACTTTAATTCTTGTTTTCCGTCGTAAACCGCATAATCATTCGCTTCCAGTGCATTTACTAGCGGGATATCTAAACCGTCTTGCCAAACACAGGTTTCGCCATCTTCGGCAACACCGTGTTCGTGCCAAGTGCTGTTTGGAGTGATTACAAAATCGTTTACTTCAAAGGTTATTTTATGTCCGTCGACAACCGTATAGCCGCCTTTTCCTTCCATAATGAAACGAAGTGCCGAAGCTTTGTGGCGGTGTGCTGAAGTACTTTCGCCGGGTTTTGTAACTTGGATGCCCGTGTACAACCAACCAACAGCAGCACTTACCGCTTTTCGATTGTCGTTTACGAGATAAACTACGCGTCGACCTGCTTGTTCGGGTGTAACCAATTCGGCACTTTTTAAAGCTAGATCGCGTAGTTCTTCGTACTTCCATAACATAGGAACGGAGTAGGAGCGGGGTTCCCAAGGTTCAATGTCGTTGGCAACGGTCCATAAAGCACCAGCACCTAAGCCTTCTAGTTCTTTGTAGTAGGCTTCGAGTTCGGGCGAAGTTTTAACTCGCGCTCTTCCTAGTTGATCGTCGGAGTGGTTATTATTCATTTGGTAGTATTCAAAAGTATTAAATTATTAAACTCAAAATAGCTCGAAAATTATTCTAAAATTGATTCGTTTATGGCATTCCAATTTTGCTGTTGCATGTGATACGCAAGAAAATGTTCTTTTCCACTGAATATTTCTATAACATCGTCTCTTCTTAACATGGTTTGTTCTGTTGAAATGCTGTCGTTAAAAGAAGACCAATGATATAAACTCATTTTACTTACAAAGCCGTGCTTAACAGGATTGTAATGAATGTAGCAAATCAAATTTTTCAAATAACTACTTGAAGAGACTAATTTACGTGAAAATCGTTTTTCAAAAAGAGAGCCTGTTCTATTAAATTTCTTGTTGATTGCTTGGGTATAGGCATTGAAAAGATGACCGAACTGCTTAGAGGCATCAAGAACTTTAGCTTTTTCAACAGTTGAATATTTTAACTTATCAAACTCTATTTCGTTCTCAATTCTTATATAAACCAAGATGTGAAAGTGATTTTTTAATAAACACCATGCATAGATATCTGCAATTGGCGAAATATACTTTTCCAACAGTTTTAAAAAATAGCGATAACTTTCATTATCAAAAAAAACATCGATGCTATTATTTCCTCTATTGTAAATGTGATAGTAGTTTCCCTGCTCTAGTGGTAATGG
>CALRVY020000221.1:0-3725 GCA_943371725.1 Pseudanabaena sp. UWO311
AAAAACACCGTCGATCTTTAGCTTAATGCAATTGAGTTGCAAAACTAAACATTATATTTGTAAACGCAACATTGTTGCAATATTGTTTGATTATGTCGAAAACCGCTCGAAATACGCCTGCAAAGACTAAAATTTACGAACTGCTTCGGAGTTCTGAGGTGGCGCTGTCGCACACTGAAATTCAGCAACAACTCGATTCTGCATTTGATCGGGTTACGATTTATCGTGTTTTAGACCGATTGGTTGAAGCGGGGCAGATACACAAAATTGTTAACGTAGATGGTGTGGTTAAGTATGCTGGTTGCAAAGCTTGTACAACGATACATCAGGACAACCACATACATTTTAGTTGCGAGCGTTGTAAAAGGGTTACCTGCCTTGACGAAGTTGCGCCTGTTTATCAGTTACCTAAAAACTATCGCGTAACCGAAACGTCGTTTACTTTATTGGGTGTTTGTCCGCAGTGCAGTTGAGTACCCGATTTTTGACAGGCAATCGGTAGTAACGTTTTTTGGATCGGTACATTGGTAACGATTTTTCCGCGCTAAGGACGGCAGCGGAAATCCTACCACGAGCGGCGGTTGCCGAGTGGTAGATTAAAGCATACGGCCTGACCCGTGGGTGGGATTGGCGTGGGACGGGGAGCGCCCAAAAAAATGCGAACCCGAAGATCCGCATTTATAAATTCGCTTGACAGTTATGTTAGAAACGGTAACTCACCCCAGAATAAAGTGCTATAAAATACGGGCGGAAATTACCCTCGTCGCGACTAAACGTATTTATTTGATATTTGAACATTGGTTCAAAATTCAACTCAAAGTTCTTGAAAAATTTGTATTGAAAGCCAACGCCAATATTGGAACTAAAATGCACATCATTTAAATTGGTGGCTTCTCCCAAACTGGTGCTAAAGGTCTCGCTTTGCAATGAAACGTTACTTTCTGAAAGAAACAAGGTGCTTAAACCACCAATTACATTAATGCCAAATTGCTTGTCGAGTAGTTTGTACGACATTTCGAGCGGTACTTCAAAATAGCCAAAGTCTTGATTCATAGATCCTAAACTTGCCTGTTGCATGGCTGTATCCACATTCAAAGCGCCTGCATCCATTTGCGAGCGATTCACAACGGTTACTCCTCGAGCGGCTGGCGTTACTGTGGTAGTTTCAAATATTTGTCCGTCTAATGCCGCAATAAATGCCACTTCGTTGGTTTCGTAACCCAATTGCAAACGGTTTACACCGGTACGAACCGCAAAGCGTTTGTTTATAGCGTAATTCACGTTTATTCCGATAGACATCGAGCGATCGTAACTCTTATCATTACTGGCGAAAGCCGAGTGAATAGGCGAACCGTTGCTGGCAGAGTTAAAATAAACGGGCGCGATGTTTGGCGTAATTTGCCACTTTTCGCGTTTTGAGTCGGCAACTTTGGTGTCGATTTTCTCGTTTTGTTGTTGCAGTAATTGCTCCAACGGATTGGGTTCTGCAGCCGCCACAACTGGATTTTCTGCGACTTGAGTGTCGATCTTATCAACTCCTTTCTCTGAGTTGGTTGCGTTTTTATTTGCATTTCCGTTGTTTTGTTCCGGCAATGCGTAAACGATCGGATCTTTATCTAACGGTTTCAATTCAGGAACAATCGTTTCGCTCGAACTGTTGTTGTTGCTGTTTGGTTTTGCATTGGATGCGCCCTTAAATTGAAACGCCACAGCCGCAGCAGAATTTGCTGATTGATTGGCAATTTGACGTCCTTTTTTGCCTTTAACCCCGCGTTGCCTTGGTGCGGTTGCAACGGCATTTTCGGCAGCTGTTCGGCGCAAATCAGTATTTGCGGGTAACATACCTGGCTTACGAGCTGTTGTTTTTTGTTGCTTTACAGGTTCGTTCTGATTTCTTGTAGTTCCTGTATTTTGATTTCCAACTGTTTTTTCTGCCTGCTCATTAGTGTTGGCAACTGCATCTGAAGTTGTTGTTGGAAGCTCCGTTTCGTTAGTATTGTCTGTATTCTGGTTGTTTTCAGACTGCTTGGGTTGTGTGGTTACGGTTCCGTTTTGGATATTTCCGTTTGGAAAGTTTCCGTTTTCTGACGGTTGATCGGAAAACAGTAATTGTAGTCCAAAAATTAGCGGAAGCAAAATAGCTGCGGCACCGGCAAATTTCCACCAGATTGGGATTATTCGTCGCTTTTCCTTTTGCAAAAGCGCACGTTCGATATTTTCCCATACGACTGGGTCGGGAACTTGTTCAAAGTCCTTGAACTTTTCCTGAAATAAACGATCTATGTTCTTTCTCTCTTTCATTGTAATGCTATTGCCGACTTTCGGCCGGTGTGTAAATCGATTTTTTCTTTTAGGATCATGCGAGCACGAGCCAAGTTAGATTTGGTTGTTCCGGTTGCGATGTTCAGCATTTCGCTGATTTCATTGTGCGAATAGCCATCCAGAACATATAAGCTAAAGCACAAGCGGTATCTTTCGGGAAGTTCTTGAATGATTTTCATTAAGAAATCTAGAGAAACGGAATCGTCATCGAGATCGAGTTCCGTTTCATCTGGAATATTTTCATTCACTACTTCGAGGTAGCGTTGCCCTCTAAATTTTTGCAACGCGTTGTTAATCATGATTCGTTTTGCCCAACCTTCAAACGATCCTTTTCCGGAATATTGTTTTATTTTATCAAAAATGATTAAAAATCCGTCTTGTAAATTGTCTTGGGCTTCGGCATAACTCGACGAGTACTTCATGCAAACGCCGAAGAACTTCGCTGAAAACAATTGATAGACTGCGGCCTGCGCTTTCAGGTCGTTTTCTTTGCAGCCAGCTATCAGTTCGTCGAGATTCACTCCTTAAATCATCTTGTTTTAGTAGTTAACAGGAATAGCTACTTCCTCAAAAATAGCGTTTCCATTTTCATCTTTTCCTTTATAAAATTTGAAGATATAGTGTTGGTATCCAGGTACACATTCAAATTCGAAAGTTGTAGTTCGCAATTCGGGCACGGAGGTGTCGCAAAAGGCGTTTTCAGGAAATTTAGCAGTAACACCAATGATTCGAGTGTCACTTTCTTTTTCAAAGTAAATTCCGTTGAACTCGTGGCAATTTGTTGGCAATTGATATTGCACGGTAATGGTGTAAATTCCGCCTGTTTCGAACTGTTCGGGTACAGAAAAGCTTTCTACTGGAAGTATTTCAAAGCTGTAGTTCGGCGTATTATCGTCGATCGAACAACTGTTGAATGTAAGGGCCAATGCCAGTGTAAAAAGGACTGTTTTCAAAAACTTCATTTTTCTTTTCATTTCTATGGTCAATTCCTAGATGCTAAAAGTACGAAGCGGTTGCGTAAAAAAAATGCCCGCAAACAGCGAGCATTTAAAATTATGCAGATTCTTTAATGTGACTTTTAATTTTTTGTTCTAATTCTTCCGACATTTCGGGATTATCTTTTATTAATGCTTTCACGGCATCGCGCCCTTGACCTAGTTTGGTATCGCCGTAACTAAACCACGATCCGGACTTGCGAATAATTTCAAATTCAACAGCTAAATCGAGGATTTCACCGGTTTTCGAAACTCCTTCCCCGTACATAATATCGAATTCTGCTGTCTTAAATGGCGGCGCTACTTTATTTTTAATGACTTTCACTTTGGTTCGGTTTCCAATTACGTTTTCGCCATCTTTAATTTGTGACGCACGACGAATGTCTAATCGTACCGAAGCATAAAATT
>CALRVY020000222.1:0-3646 GCA_943371725.1 Pseudanabaena sp. UWO311
GAGCGTTTTTGCACTAGGTCGTGAAGAAGCTAGTTCAGCTACAAACACCGATGTTTTGGTTAACCACGGTTCGCCAGATGCACCGGCTGTTGATGTGGTAGAAACTTCGGCTCCAGCAGGAACAATCGTAGGAAACATTGCTTTCCCAAATTTTGCGGGATATTTAGAATTACCAACCGCCGATTACACACTTGACGTTCGTCCGGCGGGAAGCAGCACAACCGTGGCTTCGTATTCAGCGCCGTTGCAATCTTTGGAATTGAATGGAACAGCAATCACTGTTTTAGCATCGGGCTTTTTGGATCCAGCGGCTAACAGTAACGGACCTGCATTTGGATTATGGGTTGCGACAGCCGAAGGTGGTGAATTACTTGAATTGCCAATAATTCCGTTGAGCACTAATGAGTTAGAGTTGGATAGCATTTCGGTTTATCCAAATCCTACAAATTCACAACTAAATATCAATATTCCTTTTTCGTTTGGTTCATCGAAAGCGACACTTTACGATTTAAACGGAAGAGCAATTTTGAAAGAAGTACCGACTTTAAATCCGATTGATGTGTCGAGAATTTCTAGCGGTATTTACATGTTGTCTGTAAATATTGATGATAAAATTGCAGTTAGAAAAGTGGTTATTGGCAATTAAACGCTGATTTTCTTTGGTAAATCTTCTGGCGTGGATTCGGTTTGAATTAGTTCAATCGAATTCACGCTTTTTTTATTTCTACTACTTTTTGTTTTCAGACAGCAGTATTTGAATTGAGCTAATTCTTTAAAAATACAATTCACGCATTCATTTCAACAATTCAGTTGATTTGTTTTTCTGATTCTTTGAAGCTGGTTCATCTTTGAATCAAATTCACCGATCATGAAAGTCTTTTACATTATTTTACTGTTCAGTTTTACCAACGTATGGGCACAAAACACGATTTCCGGCAAGGTTGTCGATTCAAAAAATAAACCAATCGAAAAAGCCAATGTTTTTATCGATGGAAGTTACGACGGTGCTACCACGGCTGCCGACGGCTCTTTTTCGTTTGAAACGAGCGAAAACGGAACGCAAATTCTAAAAGTTTCGGCTTTATTGTTTGATTCAGTTTCGATTAGTATTGATATTCAGAATTTTAAGAATCAAACAATAGTGCTTACTGCCAGTGAAAGTACTTTGGATACCGTAGTTATCAATGCCGGAACATTTGAAGCGGGCGATAAATCGAAATCGGCGGTATTGAAACCGCTCGATATTGTGACCACAGCAGGTTCGGCAGGCGATATTGTTGGGGCATTACTGACGCTTCCAGGAACGCAAACGGTGGGTGAAAGCGGCCGACTCTTTATTCGTGGTGGTGAAGCCAATGAAACACAAACTTTTGTAGACGGTATTCGAGTAGCACAGCCGTATGGCGCTGCCGCGAATAATTTACCGGCACGCGGACGTTTTTCGCCTTTCTTGTTCAAAGGTATTTCGTTTTCAACGGGCGGTTATTCGGCGGAATATGGCGAAGCGCTTTCGAGTGTTTTGCTGTTGAATACAACCGACATGCCCACCGAAGAGCAGACCGATATTTCGATAATGACTGTAGGATTTGGATTGAGCAATACCCAAAAATGGAAAAAAAGTGCATTTACGTTCAATACTTCCTACACGAATTTAGAACCGTATCAATGGATTGCGCCTCAGGACGTTGATTGGAACAAGCCGTATCAATCGCTTTCCGGCGAAGCTGTTTACCGACGCGAGTTTGAAAACGGATTGCTAAAAGTGTACGGTGCGTTTGATGCAGCACAACTCGATTTGAATCAGTTTGATATCAATACCAGCGGCTTGAGTCGGTTTGCTTTAAAAAATGATAACTTTTACGGAAACGCCTCGTACGACGGAGCGTTGAACAACGGCTGGCGTATTTTCTCGGGTTTGAGTTTTGGCTATAATACCAACAAAATTGATTTAAGTTTTGGAAATGTCACCAACATCGAGCGCGCGTATCATGCAAAACTTCGCTTTAAAAAACGATTTTCAAGTTCACACAAACTAAGTTTTGGAACTGAGGCATTTCGAACGAATTTCGGTGAGTTGTTTGAAGATGCCACAGCCGATTTTAAACTTCAATACGAGCTCGACATTGTTTCCGCTTTCGCAGAATGGGATTATACCGTTACAAAAGATTTGGCTTTTAAAGTTGGTGTTCGCGGCAGCAGAAATGCGCTTTTGAATTCGAATTTTGTGGATCCGCGTGTGTCTTTGGCGTACAAGATTTCGAAGAACGGCACGCTTTCAGCAGCATATGGCATTTTTCGTCAGGCAGCGCCGGCTGATTTATTGAAGTTTGAAAATAAGTTGGGTAACGAAAAAAGCACGCATTATTTGTTGAATTACGAGTACCGCAAAAACAATCAGTTGTTTCGCGCAGAGGTTTACAACAAAGAATACGATCAGTTGGTTACGTTTTCTGGAAATCAGGCGCAATTTGGAGAAACGTTTAGCAATTCGGGTTTTGGTATGGCGCGTGGTGTTGATTTGCTTTGGCGCGATAACCACAATATTAAAAATCTGGAGTATTGGGTTTCGTATTCGTACATTGATACCGAGCGTTTGTACCGCGGTTTTCCGAGCGAGGTTACTCCGTCGTTTGTAGCGAAACATACCGCGAGTATCGTAACGAAATATTGGGTACAGTCGCTTAAATCGCAAATTGGATTGACGCATACGTTTAATTCTGGGCGTCCGTACAACGATCCGAATGAAACGGCTTTTATGAACCAAAAAACGAAATATTTCCAGAATTTGAGTTTGGGTTGGGCGTATTTGATGAATCCACAGATGATCATTTATTTTTCAGCACAGAATTTACTTGGAGCACAAAACGTTTTTGGTTATCAGTTTGCGAGTAATCCGGATGAAAACGGACAGTACGCCCGACGCGCGATTCGCCCAGCGGCAGATAAGTTTTTCTTTGTTGGCTTTTTCTGGACGATAAGTTCGGATAAGTCGAAGAATCAATTAGATAATTTATAGACACGAATCGTTTGTGCACGATTTTGCGCAACCGATTGAGCGGATTAGCCCGCAGCAAGGCCCGATGCAAGAGGGCAACGCAGCGAGGACTATGAGCGAAAGCGGGACGCGGCGGCGCACGGGATTTCCACTAAATACCGCCGGGATGCGCCCTAAACACCTGAGTTCGATTAAAAATCTTTGTCAGATTGCAAATTTTGATTCAGTTAAATGATAATACGATTCAATATGCTTCGCTAAACATATAAATGACTGCCTACGTCGTTGGATTTTTTTGCGATACCTCGGTATCCCAAAGAAAATCCGCCTAGTAATCAACCATTTCTATGTTTTCTGACTTCAATTTTTAAATCAAACTCAGGTAAAAAACAAAAAACTACAATTCAGTACACAAATTTTACAGTTCAGTAGAACTTATTTTCAACAGCAATAACACTAAAATACTTTTACATCATCAAACTTAAACATCTAAAAAAATGAAAACAACAGCAGTATTTTTAAGCCTTCTTTTTTCAACAGTACTATTGGCACAATCGAAATTTGAAACAGGCATGAAAAAAGGAATGGAATTGTGGAATTCGGGAAAGACCACTGAAGCAACGGCTTTATTTGAGCGCATTGCTGCCGCAG
>CALRVY020000223.1:0-3475 GCA_943371725.1 Pseudanabaena sp. UWO311
CCAAAGTCTGGGTCGATACCGCCTGAAATAGTTCCACCAAATCCGAGCTAATTCTTGGCAGCACAACTTCAGTTTCCGGATCGCCCATACGTACGTTATATTCAATAACAAACGGATTTCCACCTACATTGATCAATCCGATGAAAACAAACCCGCAATACACAATACCGTCCGAATTTAAACCTGCAACCGTTGGTTTTACGATGCGGTCCACGATTTTCGATTCTAATTCAGCGTCGATAAACGAAACCGGCGAAACAGCTCCCATACCGCCTGTGTTTAAACCGGTGTCGCCCACGCCAATTCGCTTGTAATCTTTCGCGAAAGGTAAAATTTTAAACGATTTTCCGTCGGTTACCACAAAACAACTCATTTCGATGCCGTCGAGAAATTCCTCGATAACCACTTTAGCACTCGCTGCGCCAAACTTACTGTCGAGCAACATACTGCGCAATTCTGCTTTCGCATCGTCTAAATTCTCGAGTATCACCACACCTTTTCCAGCGGCAAGTCCGTCGGCTTTTAAAACGTAAGGCGGCAACATTCCTTCCAAAAATGAGAGTCCGTTGTCGATGGTTTCCGCAGTAAAACTTCCGTACTGCGCCGTCGGAATATGGTGCTTTTGCAGAAATTTCTTAGCAAATTCCTTACTTCCTTCGAGTTGCGCGCCGTTTTGCGACGGCCCAATCACAGCAATGTGTTTTAGCGAATCGTTTTCCGAAAAGTAATCGTAAACACCTTTAACCAACGGATCTTCGGGTCCGACAACCAGCATTTTTACGTCGTTTTCCAAACAGAAGCTTGCTATTTTTGGAAAATCGGTTGGAGCAATAGCAACGTTTTCGGCACAACTGGCCGTTCCTGCGTTTCCAGGCGCCACAAATAATTTGCTACAATGTGTTGATTGTGTGATTTTGTACGCGAAAGCATGCTCTCTTCCGCCAGAACCCAATAGTAAAATGTTCATGTTGTTGTGTTTCGTAGTCGCGCAAAAGTACTGCGTTTTTAGAAAAATGCGACAGCTAAATCCGATTTGATTACTTTTGACACAAACAAAAACACGTGATCGGTTTAGCTGATTTATCGCTCGAATGGCTGGGTTTTCCTTTACAGAAAGCACAAAAAGACTTGCAACAATTTGAGCGCGAACTCACTGAAAATGCCGCGGAATACCAACGCAAAAAAGCTGCAGAAATTCTGGAATTTCATCTGAAAAACAATTCGTACTACCAGGCGATTTTCGAAAAAGCACGTGCAAAAAGTTTTCAAGACGCGCCAATTCTTACAAAAACCGATTTTCAACAACCTTTATCCAATCGTTTGAGTGCAGGATTTACGGCCAAAAACGTGTACGTTAACAAAACCAGCGGCTCAAGTGGCGAACCTTTTATTTTTGCCAAAGACAAGTATTGCCACGCGCTAACTTGGGCATACATCAAGCAGCAATTCGGCGCGCACGGAATCGATTTTAACCGCGATTTACAGGCACGCTTTTACGGAATTCCGCTAGAAGGTTTGCCCAAATTAAAAGAAGAAGTAAAAGATTTTTTGATGCATCGGCGCCGGTTTCCGGTTTTCGACTTGTCAGATAAAGTACTAGAAACCTATTTGGCACGATTTCAGAAATCGGCTTTTGCGTATTTAAACGGATACACCTCGTCTTTGCTGTTGTTTGCAAAGTTTTTAGCGAAGAAAGGTGTGGTTTTAAAAGACGTTTGTTTGACCTTGAAAGCGGTATTTACGACTTCGGAAATGCTTTTTGAAAGCGATCGGCAGTTTATGGAACGTGCTTTTGGCGTTCCGATTGTGAACGAATATGGCGCAAGCGAACTGGATTTAATTGCGTTTGAAAATCCGTCGGGCGTTTGGAAAATCAATCAGACTACTTTATTGGTCGAAATTTTGAATGAACGCAACGAGGTTTTGCCTTACGGCGAAGTGGGAAAAATTGTGATTACTGCCCTATACAACCGTGCACATCCGTTTATTCGCTATGATATTGGCGATAATGGTATTTTGGACTTCGACCAACAAACGCAAACCCTATTTTTAAAACAACTTACGGGTCGCACGAACGATATTGCGGTTTTGCCCAGTGGGAAAACTACACCCGGACTCACGTTTTATTACGTTACAAAAAGCATTATTCAAGAGCAAGCCAAGGTGAAGGAATTTGTAATTAAGCAAACGAATGTCGATAGTTTCACCATTGAATACGTTGCCAACGAGCCGCTGTCTGAAACCGAAAAAGCAGAAATCATTGCTGCAAACGAACGCTATTTGGAATCGGGTTTACATTTTTCTTTCGTGCAAAAAACGGCTCTAGAACGTTCGCGTAGCGGAAAACTGAAGCAGTTTTCGGTTGAGTTTTAATTTAAGATATCGTTCCGTTTAAAAAAAAGTTGGGGTAAGGAGGATTTAGATTTGAGTATTAAGACTTCGCAACGTTTACCATTTAACGCAGCATTTAGCCCGCCCGAGCCCGCGTTTCTTTGGTGACAGATCGAGTTGAAAGTAGTTTTGAATTTCTTTTTTATTTGGGCAGCATTTCCGGCTTTCGGCTGTATCTTTTTATTCCGCGAAGCTCCATAAAAAGGATGCCGCCTCTATCCGGGCTGCAAAAACCGTTACCAGATTTTGATGAATTCACCACTTAACCTCTCATTTCCCCAATCTAACCCACATATCGTCGGTGCCTGACCTTGTCGAAGGCCGACGCCTGATGCGTGTTGAAGGTAGTTTACGAAGTCATCGGCTACCAAAAAGAATGGATTTGTTAATAACCGTAGTTTTTTTAAGAAATGAAATTTTGAAAATCTCTCTGATTGGTGAACAATTCGAAAAAAATGAGAGGGGCGTTAATATATACTGGGAAGTACCACCCCCGCCCCGTAGTGCGAAGTTACAAAACAAAATTTCCTACAATTACGGGTTTTCCACATATTTTTCGAGAAGTATTGAGTATTTAAGATTGGAGTATTAAGACTTCGTGACGTTTACCACTTTACGTGTCTTTTTTGGGAAGCTAGTCCCGATAGCTATCGGAATAGAAGTTAGTGCCGATAGCTATCGGAATAGACTTTTTGACATTCACCATTTTACGTTTCATCTTCTCGCACGAACCCACATATCGTAGGTGCCTGAGCTTGTCGAAGGCTGGTACAATTAATCAGGCGGTTTGATATGTTCTGTGTTTTCCTCAGCGGCCAAAAATTACACCAATTTCTGTGAGGTTCGGTGTTTTTTGTGCGATTAAAAGCTGGTGCATGAGCGTGTCGAAGGTAGCGTGTTGAAGGCGACATTGCGAAAGGCGTTGAGGAACACCGTGCTACTTTCAAGAGCGTTCCGCTAGCGTTTATTCCCTTTTTGGATTGTAGAAAATATTCGGATTTCGTGCGAGAAGCTCGGCAATAAACTGATCTTGGTTTTGTGGTGAAATCAAAATATCGTCGAATTTATTGTAGCGAATGCGCAA
>CALRVY020000224.1:0-3410 GCA_943371725.1 Pseudanabaena sp. UWO311
GGTACTGTAAAAGAAAGGAGCGTTTATAAAATCATCAAAGCTTCTCGTTTGAAGATTCACATCTGAGGGAAAATGGGTAGCAGAAAGTTCTTCGCGCGTTCGATTCAAATAAGCTGAAACGACATTAGGTTTGAAAGTTTGATTAAAAACCGTTCCCGCTCCCCAAGTGGGATCTGCAAAGTAGCTTCGTCCATTGATTTCATAATAATTCCAAACATGACTGGGTTTAAGATTCTTTTCACCTATATCTGCGACAGACATTTTTACTGTCCCAGGAACCATTTCACATTTAATATTTAGTAAATCGCACAAAATTTTAAAAAGTGATGCATAGCCTTGGCATAACGCTTTGTTCTCGCGTAAAGCAGCTTTTCCAAATTTTTGCACTGCTTCTTTTTCTTTGGCTTTTTTCTCTGCTAAAGTACCGTAAGAAAATAAAACGCTAGAATTAAACTCAACTTCATTTGCGATATCATAAGCAATGTTTGATGTAACCCAAAAATAAATTGCAACTATTTGTTCTTCAGCAGTAGCATAGTCTTGTTTAATTCTAAGTGCAAGATCGTCTGGACTACCAAAGGAGGTTGGATAGGTTGAAATTCTTTCTTGAACTTCGTCTAAGATAATTGTTGCGTTTTGGCAATAATTTGTTGCCGTTGTAAGTAAAAAGACAAAGAGGTATAAGTATCGCATAATAAATTATTTAATCCGCCAACTCACCACAGATCTACCGTTAATATACAAAGTAGCGTAACCGCCTGTGGGTGTTTGTGGCAACGTTGCTATGGCGTAATCGTCAAAATAGGTGAGTTCTAGTGGTATAAATTCGTTACCCATCGAGTAGCGTAAGCCCACTTTAGCGTTTTCGGGCAAGAAATTTAAACGTAAAAGTATATCGTTTGCCCGCGGTTTTAAAAATGCGGTAATTGGCGTTTCTAATTCGAAATTCGCGAGCAGATACGAGCCGTAATACAGTGGTAAATCAGCAAATTCCGTAGCAGTCATTCCTGTTTCTCGTTCCGCTTCTGCAGTAGCAAAATGCGTGAAGGCAAACAATTCTGCTGGCGTACAAAAATACGCCGGATTAAAGCGAAACTCAAACTTTGGTTTTTCCCCGGTGATAATCCCTGCTGCCCAAGTAACATCAACCAGTTCCCACTTATCGTTTAAATAAATCTTGTTCCAAACATGATCTTCGTCTTCGGGAAGTTTTCCAATGTGATTTAACGTCGATTTCGAAGCACCGGGTATCATTTTCACAGGTATGCCCAACTGATCACAAACTTCATAAAACAAGCTACTGTATCCTTGGCAAACCCCTTTTTTTGATTTTAATGTTTGAACGGCATCGGCGGTGATTCGTTCGCGTTGCTTTTGTAATTTCTCGGCTTCCGTACGAAAAGAAAAGCTGGCCGGAGCTTTTTGCTTTACTGTTCGCATCAAGTTTAAATCGTAAGCAACATTTTTAGAAATCCACGTAAAAGCGGCTCGTGCTTGAAGTTCTGGAATCTTATAATCGTTTTGTATCCGTTCAGCGAAAGCTTTAACCGATGAAAACGATTTGGGATAATTGGCAACACGGCTGTCGACTTCTGCATATAAACTGTCGGCGCTTTGCCCAAAACTTAAAACACTGCTCAACAAAAAGAAATAAAAGAGCTTTTTCATGCCAATTTAGTGGCAAAAATCTTGCCGAATAGTTACACGTTAAATCTGAAGTGCATCACATCGCCATCTTTAACAATGTATTCCTTGCCTTCTACACGTAATTTACCCGCTTCTTTTACCTTAGCCTCCGAACCATAAGTTACGTAATCGTCGAAAGCTATAACCTCAGCACGAATAAAACCTTTTTCAAAGTCGGAGTGTATCACGCCAGCGGCCTGTGGTGCTGTAGCGCCAATGTTTATTGTCCATGCGCGTACTTCTTTAACGCCTGCTGTAAAATAGGTTTGTTGTTTTAGTAATTTGTATGCTGCACGAATTAAAACCGACGAGCCGGGCTCACTCAGACCTAAATCCTCTAAAAACATCTGACGTTCTTCGTAGGTCTCTAATTCAGTAATGTCGGCTTCTGTAGCAACGGCAAGTACAATAACTTCGGCATTTTCTTCTTTAACCAACTCGCGAACTTGATCCACATATTTGTTACCCGAAACCGCCGAACCTTCATCAACATTACAAACGTACAACACCGGTTTGGTGGTAATTAATTGAAAATCTTCTAAAAGTTTCGCTTCGTCGTCGTTGTTCGCCGAAACGGTACGTGCCGATTTTCCTTGCAATAGTGTTTCGCGAATGCGATTTAATAATGCTTCCTCAACCTGTGCTTCTTTATTTCCCGTTTTGGCTGCGCGTTTTACCTTGTCCAAACGCTTTTCAACGGTTTCTAAATCTTTCAGTTGTAACTCAATATCGATCGTTTCTTTGTCGCGTATCGGATTTACATTTCCGTCTACGTGAACAATATTATCGTTGTCAAAACAGCGCAATACGTGAATGATGGCATTACATTCGCGAATGTTTCCAAGAAACTGATTTCCAAGACCTTCTCCTTTACTTGCACCTTTCACCAATCCCGCAATATCAACAATATCAACTGTTGCCATAACCACACGTTCGGGCTTCACCAATTCTTCAAGTTTGTTGATTCTAGGGTCCGGAACGTTTACGACTCCCACATTGGGTTCGATCGTACAAAACGGAAAGTTTGCACTTTGCGCTTTCGCATTCGACAAACAGTTAAATAAAGTTGACTTTCCAACGTTGGGTAATCCTACAATTCCGGCTTTCATGGCGTGTGTTTTTTAAAATCGGGCAAAGATACGTTTTGCATTTTAAGCAAAATAGATTTGCAGACGAATTTTCAAAGCAGATTTACTGAGGCAAAGTTTTAATTTTCTGGAATGATTGTGCAGAAGATTAAATGCACTTTTTTAAAACTTGTTTTTGAGTTCTGAAAACTAGTTCAGTTATCGAATTAGCATCGATGAATTAACCACTTGACGTGTCATTTCGGGGAAGCTAGAGGCGAGAAGCTAGAAAATAAACTTCGATGATTTCACCACTTTCCGTTTCGTTTTTCCCAACCTGATCCATTTATCGTCTGAGCCTAAGCTTGTCGAAGGCGAAATTATGATACGTTCTGTGTTTTCCTCACCAGTGCTCTATTGCGTAAAATTCTGTGAGCTTCGGTGTTTTCTGCGCGCGAAAAGCTGTTGACTGAGTTTGTCGAAGGCCGCTTTCAGATCTTTTTATTTTGGCAGCATTTCCGGCTTTCGGCTGTATCTTTTTATTCCGCGTTGCTCCATAAAAAGATTCTGTGTTGAATTACAAGTAAAATCCTAATTTTTTATTTTTGTATTCTAAGACGGTCCTTGAACTAGTCTCTATAGCGTGCTTAAACCATT
>CALRVY020000225.1:0-3407 GCA_943371725.1 Pseudanabaena sp. UWO311
CAGCAAAAAATCGCGCATTTGTAGTCCAAAACGCCAATTATCACGTAAATATGGAGATAATGGCAAACCTTTACCACAAACTAATTGACAAAAAACATTCATGTGCGGAATAGCCGGAATATTTAAAACAAAAAACAATTCTTTTCAGGAAAGCAATTTGCTGGAAAAAATGACAGAAGCCTTGGTTCATCGCGGACCAGACGGCTTTGGTTTTTATAAAGCGCAAAATTGCGGGCTGGGACACCGACGCCTGGCAATTCTCGACTTGTCTGAAGCCGCTCAACAACCTTTTACTTCTGCAAACGGTCGCTTTGTAATTACATACAACGGCGAGATTTACAATTTCAAAGAACTTGCGAATGAGTTAAAGGCCGACGGTGTTCGCTTAAAATCGAATTCAGATACAGAAGTTCTTCTTGAGTGCTTCAATAAATACGGAACAGCCATTTTACCGAGACTTCGCGGTATGTTTGCCTTTGCCATTTACGATACACAAGAACAAAGCATCACTTTAGTTCGCGATCGAATGGGTGTAAAGCCACTCTACTACGCTGTTCAAGGTAACACGTATTTCTTTGCAAGTGAACAAAAAGCACTTTTTTCGGCAGGAATTCCAATGGTACTCGCAACGGATGGTATTAAAGAATACTTTTTTAATCGGTTTGTTGGTGGTGAACAAACGCTATTTGCTCAAATACAAAAGGTATTGCCTGGCCACTTTCTCACCATAACTGCGCAAGGCTACGTTTCCCAAAACAGATGGTGGAATTTAGAAGACGAAATTAAAAAGTCGCCAAAAATTAAAGATCCGATTAGATGGTTTACCGAAGCCTTCGACGAATCGGTTTCGTTGCGTATGGTAAGCGATGTTCCTGTTGGATTGATGTTAAGCGGTGGTTTAGACTCTTCGGCTATAGCTGCTTCGTTGTTTACACAGCAGTTTAAAAATACCGCTACATTCAACATCGCTTTTGCAGAAAAAGAGCACAACGAGTCGCATCTGGCAAGAAGTCTAGCCGACAATTTCGATTTTAAACACAACGAAACCGAAATAAACGATTCAGAATTTTATGCGAATCTACTAGACTCGATTTTTTACCAAGACGAACCGCTTACACATCTTAGCGAACCGCACCTACTTGCTCTTTCGAAAGTAGCCAAAAAACAAGTAAAAGTGCTGCTCTCTGGCGAAGGTGCAGATGAAATTTTTGGTGGATATGTGCGATATAAACCCCTCGCCTATCCCAATTTGATTCGTTTTGCAGAAGCAACGAAAATGTTCGAGGTATTTTCACAATCAAAACGTTTGGAGAAACTCGCTCGCTATTCCAAAATTAAAAACAACAATGAGTTAATCATTTGGAACGGCAGTAATTTGTATCCTGATGATATTAAAAGATACTATAATCTTACCGAAAAACCTGAAAATGCGTATCGATTTCAAATTCTGGAAGAAGCTAAACGTTTGTATCCGAATAATTTACAGCGACAAGCATTGTATTTCGACCAACATACCTATTTGTGTTCGTTACTTGACAGAAACGACCGTTGTACTATGGGTGCATCGATTGAATGCCGAGAACCTTTTCTAGACCACAAAATTTTAATCGGCGCGGGATCGCTCGACGACAATTGGCTTTTCCAAGGTAAAAAAGGAAAATATGTACAAAAAGAAGCTTTGAAAAGCAGACTGCCAAAAGAAATTCTGCAGTTTAAAAAAGTTGGACTAAGCGCACCATACACTAAATATCTGACACAAATTGAAGAATTGCGAAATGATATTGAAGACTTGCGAAAAAGCCCGATTTTTGAGCTTCCTATTTTTAAAAACATTCCAATAAAAGTACTTTTGGAGCAGTTTTACAAAAATCCAGAGCAACAAACGGCTGTAATTACTCCTTTGCTGATTTTTCACTTGTGGCATAAAATCAACGAGAAAAATTTTGGCAGCATTATCACAAACGCACCTATCGAATTTATATGAGTCCTGAAGTAAACGTTTCGCTTAAACCTTACAATACATTTGGAATAGATGTTCTGGCAGCCGAATTATACACTGCAAATAGTGTAGCCGAATTAACCGAATTAGTGATTTTACTTAAAAACCAAAACTACTTTGTACTAAATGGCGGAAGTAATATTTTGTTGAGTCGGAACATCGAAATACCCGTCTTGCGAATTAACTTTTCGGGAATAGAGCTAGTGAAAGAAGACGAAAATCAGGTTTGGCTAAAAGCACAGTCGGGTCAAAACTGGCACGATTTGGTTGTTTACAGCTTAGAAAAAGGATACGGTGGTCTGGAGAATTTATCGCTCATTCCCGGAAACACTGGTACAGCACCAATGCAAAATATCGGCGCATACGGTGTTGAAATAAAGGATGTTATGGAGTATTGCGAGGCCATCGAGCGAAAAACAGGTTCTTTGCGTAGCTTTACTACCGCCGATTGCCAGTTTGCCTACCGCGAAAGTGTTTTTAAAAACGAACTCAAAGGACAATACATCATAACTGCCGTTGTTTTTAAACTGACCAAGAAAAATCACAACTTGCATTTGCAGTACGGAGACATTTTAGAAGAATTGAAAATCGCCAACGTTTCAGAACCCACACCAGCTGATGTAAGTCGCGCGGTCATCAAAATCAGACAATCGAAACTTCCCGATCCGAAAGTTCTTGGAAACAGCGGAAGCTTCTTCAAGAATCCTATTATTAACGCTGAAGAATTTTCTACCGTTATCGCCAATCACCCCGAAATCAAGTATCATAAACTAGAAAACGGACAAGTGAAGATTCCGGCTGGTTATCTGATCGAACAGTGCGGTTATAAAGGATTCCGACGCGGCGACGCTGGTGTTCACGCAAAACAAGCCTTAGTTTTAGTGAATCATGGATCTGCTAGCGGACCCGAATTATTTGCACTGGCGCTAGAAGTACAACAAGCCGTCTTCGAAAAATTTGGCGTGCGAATCGAAGCAGAAGTAAATTTAATTCCAGAGTCGATTTAAAACCAAATTCATAAAACACTAAAAGCCAATTCAGTAACAGGCCTATTCTGCTTTTTTAGAATTCATTGTTTTATTTGGGCGCACCGGCAAACGAATCGTCGCTGCGCAAAAAGAGTGCTCGCCGTCACGTGTTCCGCTGTATCTTTTTGGCAGACATATAGTGGAAATTCCGTAACACCAAAAAGGATGCCGCTTCACCCGTTTGCGCAGGAAAGCTACGCAAGGGAAAAAGCGAAAAAATAAAAAAAAGGGAAAATGGAGCACGATGTTTCACAAAGTTTTTCACAATGTACACCATGTTTTTCCTTCAACAAGCTCAAGTACCAGCATTTTAAGCGCACGGAAAACGCCGAAGCTCACAGAATTTTGTGGAATGTTTGGCTGGTGAGGAAAACACAGAA
>CALRVY020000226.1:0-3401 GCA_943371725.1 Pseudanabaena sp. UWO311
TTTTTCTAATCAAAGAGCTGAGCATTTTTTTAATTTCTTCAATTTTTTCCGACAAGTGTTGGCTTTCGGTGGTGTCTATAAATTTTAATTCCGCTGATAGCATAATTTGGTATTCCAACTCATTTGCAGAACCAAACGCAATATACAGAAATCTACAAAAATCCTTATCCGTGCATCTTCCGCAACCTTCAGCGATATTCGTTGGAATCGAAGTTGCAGATCGTTTCATTTGACTTGTTAGTGCGTAGAGTTCTTCTTTAGGAAATTTTGCACAAACCGCATAAATAGACTTTACAAGTTCGTGGGATTTTTCCCATACTTGGAGTGTTTTATAATCTCGCATGATTTTGGCTTATATATACATTTTTTAATTCCTATCAAATTACCAACAGCAAACTACTAACCGCTAATTGCTAACCGCTAATCGCTAATTGCTAATCGCTAATCGCTAATCGCTTATCGCTAACTACTAATCGCTTACCGCTAACTGCTGACAGCTAACCGCTAACCGCTTAAAGCTAACCACTAACTACTAATCGCTTATCGCTAACTGCTGACAGCTAACCGCTTAAAGCTAACCACTAACTACTAATCGCTTATCGCTAACTACTAAATGCTTACCGCTAACTGCTAAATGCTTACCGCTAACTGCTAAAAGCTACCCGCTGAATGCTAACTGCTTACCGCTAATCGCTTAAAGCTAACCACTAACCTCTCACACCCAATCAACTGGAGTTTGTAAAACCGAAAGCAAACGTTCTTCTTCGCTGCCCGGCTCGGGATGATGATCGTAAACCCATTGTACATGCGGCGGCAAGCTCATTAAAATGCTTTCGATACGGCCGTTGGTTTTTAATCCAAAGAGTGTGCCTTTATCGTGAACGAGATTAAATTCTACATAACGACCACGTCTGATTTCCTGCCAAGTACGTTGTTCGGCATTATAAGGCATATTTTTTCGTCTTTCAACAATCGGAACATAAGCTTCTAAAAACGAGTTTCCGACTGCGGTAACAAAGTGATACCAATCGGAAAGGGTCCTATTTTCGGTTGGTTTGCAATAATCAAAGAACAAACCTCCAACGCCACGCGCTTCGTCTCGGTGTGTATTTCGGAAATACGAGTCGCATTGTTTTTTGTATTTGGGATAAAATTCGGCATCGAATTGATCGCACACGTTTTTACAAACTTGGTGAAAGTGTGTCGCATCTTCGTCGAATAGGTAATACGGCGTTAAATCTTGTCCGCCGCCAAACCAAGAATCGACTACCTTGTTTTCTTTGTCGTACATTTCAAAATAACGCCAGTTTGCGTGAACAGTTGGAGCCATCGGATTTTTAGGATGTAACACCAAACTGAGTCCGCAAGCGAAAAAATTCACATCACCAACTTTAAAATACTGCTGCATAGCAACGGGTAATTCGCCGTGTACAGCCGAAATATTTACGCCACCTTTTTCGAAGACCGCTCCGTTTTCGATGATGCGCGAACGTCCGCCACCACCTTCCGGACGCGACCAAATGTCTTCGCGAAAGCGCGCCAAACCGTCGACTTCCTCTAATTTAGCCGTAATTTGATCTTGTAATTTTTGAATGTATTGGTAAAATTGGTCTTTCATTTATTCCAATGATTTCTTTTTGTTTAATCCGGCTGTTGCGTTCTGTGCGGTCACGATTTTCTTTCCTGTTTTCGATTGCGAAAATTAACGACGTTTGTTTACTTTCCGTATTCCTTCACAGCTTCTATAAAAGCACCAGCGTGTTCAATCGGAATGTTGGGCAAAATACCGTGCCCTAGATTTACGATGTATTTATCTTTTCCAAACTCGTCGATCATCTGCTTCACCATAGCTTTTATTGTTGGAATTGGAGACAGCAATCGCGACGGATCGAAGTTTCCTTGCAAAGTGATATTTCCGCCAGACAAATAACGTGCGTTTCTCGGCGAGCATGTCCAATCAACACCCAAAGCCGAAGCCTTACTACGTCCCATTTCCTGCAAAGCAAACCAGCAACCTTTACCAAAAACGATGACTTTTGTTAGCGGAGCAAGCGCTTCAACGATTTGGTTGATGTATTGCCAAGAAAATTCCTGATAATCGGTTGGCGATAACATACCGCCCCACGAATCGAAAATTTGTACAGCATTTACGCCGGCGGCAACTTTTGCCTTTAGATAATCAATGGTTGTATCTGTAATTTTTTGTAATAATTCGTGCGCAGCGGCAGGGTTGGTAAAGCAAAATCCTTTCGCCTGATCAAAACTTTTCGATCCGCGACCTTCAACAGCATAGCAAAAGATGGTCCACGGCGAACCCGCAAAACCAATCAGTGGAATTTCATCCTGAAGCAGTACTTTCGTTTGTTTGATTCCTTCCAAAACATAACCCAAACTTTCGGTTGCATCGGGAACAAATACACGATCAACGTCGGCTTGTGTTCGGATTGGATTTGGTAAAAACGGACCCACGCTTTCTTTCATCAATACTTCGATACCCATCGCTTGCGGAACCACAAGAATGTCGGAGAACAAAATAGCCGCATCAGGCCCAAATCGGCGAATAGGTTGAACGGTGATTTCTGCAGCTAATTCAGGGGTTTGACAGCGTGTGAAGAAATCGTATTTGTCGCGCAAAGCCATAAATTCTGGTAGATATCTTCCCGCTTGACGCATCATCCAAACCGGCGGACGATTTACCGTTTCACCGTTAAGTGCTCGTAGAAATAAGTCGTTTTTAATCATGAATCTGGTTTTTTGCCGCTCTTGACGGCGCTAGTTTAAAATATTTTAAAAGCGCATAAATCGTATTCTCGATTGTTGGCGCCTTAGCAAGTACAATTTTATCGGTTCGGTTTTCCAAAGCAGTTGCGGTGGTTTCGCCAATGCAAACGCACACTTCCGTGGAAATGGGATTGTATTGCAAAAACGATTTTACCGCACTCGGACTAAAAAACAATAAGGCATCGAAACTGCGGTTTACCTTTAATGGAAATTCGGTGGTTTCGTATAATTCGTAAAAATTAGAATTTTCGGTTTGTGTTGCCAGAAATTCGGGAATTGTATCCAATCGTTGTTTGCCGCAGAAAAAAGTGAACGATTGAAACGATAATAACTTCAACGATTCGACTAGAGCTGTTGCAGAATGTGAAACGTTTGCAACATTAAAACCTAAATGATTGAGTTTTTCCGCGGTTTTTTCGCCTACGCAGAAAATAACTTTTCCGTTTAATTTTTCGACTAAATTCTTAGAAATCAAAGCTTGAACCGCATGCTGACTCGTAAAAATAACCGCTGGATTTACCGCATTTACGGCTGTTTGCAGATAGGTAATTTGGATAAGATCGGCTTCTACCAACGTAATATTGCAAGCCAGCAAAGTGCTCTTTTGCGCAGCCGACAGT
>CALRVY020000227.1:0-3377 GCA_943371725.1 Pseudanabaena sp. UWO311
CAGGAGTAGATAAAAATTACCAAGGCGATGTCGTTTTTGCGCCAGGATATACTGTTGGATATTTGGAACAAGAACCGCAACTCGACGAGGATAAAACCGTTATTGATATTGTTCGCGAAGGTGTTGCCGAAACCATGGCAGTACTAGCCGAATACAACGAAATTAACGACAGTTTTATGCTGCCCGAGGTTTATGAAAACGAAACCAAGATGCAGCAGTTAATGGACAGACAGGCTGCTTTACAAGATAAAATCGATGCCCTTAACGCTTGGGAAATCGATACCAAATTGGAAATCGCAATGGATGCCTTGCGTACGCCCGATGCCGATACGCCGATAAAACACCTGTCTGGTGGCGAACGTCGCCGCGTAGCGCTTTGTCGTTTGCTATTGCAACAACCCGATGTTTTGTTACTCGATGAGCCAACCAACCACCTCGATGCTGAATCGGTTTTATGGTTAGAACAACATTTAGCACAATACGCCGGAACCGTAATTGCCGTAACGCACGACCGTTATTTCCTTGATAATGTTGCAGGTTGGATTTTAGAACTCGACCGTGGTGAAGGAATTCCGTGGAAAGGAAACTACTCGTCTTGGCTCGATCAAAAAACAATTCGTTTAGCACAAGAAGAAAAAACAGCAAGCAAGCGAAGAAAAACGCTCGAACGAGAATTGGAGTGGGTGAGACAAGGTGCAAAGGGACGCCAGACCAAACAAAAAGCGCGTTTACAGAACTACGATAAGTTGTTGAATGAAGATCAAAAACAACTCGACGAAAAGTTGGAAATCTATATTCCAAACGGACCGCGTTTAGGAACCAACGTTATCGAATCTACAAATGTGGCGAAAGCTTTTGGCGACAAACTTTTGTACGACAATTTGAATTTTACGCTACCACAAGCCGGAATTGTTGGCGTAATTGGTCCGAACGGTGCCGGTAAATCGACTATTTTCCGCATGATTATGGGAGAAGAAACGCCCGATGGGGGTAGCTTTTCGATTGGCGAAACCGTAAAAATTGCTTACGTGGATCAGTCGCATTCGAATATCGATGTAGAAAAGTCGATTTACGAGAACTTTAGCGGCGGACAAGAATTAATTATGATGGGCGGCCGACAAGTAAACGCACGAGCGTACTTGAGCCGATTTAACTTCGGCGGAAGCGAGCAGAATAAAAAAGTTTCCATGCTTTCAGGTGGCGAAAGAAACCGCTTGCATTTGGCAATGACTTTGAAAGAAGAAGGCAATGTTTTGCTTTTGGATGAGCCAACAAACGATTTAGACGTAAACACTTTACGCGCATTAGAAGAAGGTTTAGAGAATTTCGCCGGTTGTGCTGTGGTTATCAGTCACGATCGTTGGTTCTTGGATCGTATTTGCACGCATATTTTAGCTTTTGAAGGAAACTCAGAAGTGTATTTCTTTGAAGGCGGTTTTAGCGAATACGAAGAAAATAAACGCAAACGATTAGGAGCTGATGTAACGCCTAAGCGAATAAAATATCGCAAGCTTATTCGATAACAAATCAAAGAACCGGTGCGCAAGTATCGGTTTTTTTGTTTTAACTAAATTCTAAGAATAATGCACAACGCGAAACCTCTGTTTATTACGTAAATTTGTGCCGCGCGAAACAAAGCGATACACAAAATGGCAAAAACGGCTTCCCAAAGAATTCTAGATATTCTTTTTTCGACCCGACTCATGGCACTTCTTTTTATTGTTTATGCAGTTGCTATGGGAATTGGAACTTTTGTAGAAAGCGGCTACAACACCGATACCGCTCGCATTTGGATTTATAACGCTTGGTGGTTTGAACTCATTCACTTGCTGTTTTTAATTAACTTTTTAGGTAACATCAAACGCTACCAACTGTACAAGAAAGAAAAATGGGTTACGCTTGTCATGCACCTGTCATTTATACTCATTCTTCTCGGTGCTGCAATTACGCGTTACATCAGCTACGAAGGTGTGATGCCCATCCGCGAAGGCGCAGCATCAAACGAATTGTTGTCTGATAAAACCTATTTAACTGTGTTTGTTGATGGAGAATATCAGGGCGAATTTAAACGTAAAACCATCGAAAAGCCTTTGCTTTTAAGTATGGTTACCAATAATAACTTCACGTACAACGAAAACTTTAAAGGGAAACCCTTTGAGATTTCTTACGTGAATTACATCATGAATGCTAAATCGACCATCAAACCCGATCCGAACGGCGTGCAGTATTTGAAAATGGTTGAAGCAGGTAACGGCGAACGACACGAACACTACATTAAAGAAGGTACGGTTCAAAACATTCACAACTTATTATTTGCCTTTAATAAAGAAACTGCTGGAGCCATAAATATTTCGGGCGATGCTGCAAATTTGAAAATTACAACACCTTTCGACGGAACGTTTATGCGTATGGCCGACCAAATGCAAGGAAAAGTGTTGCCAAATACCACAGCCGATCTAATGCTGCGTTCGCTCTATAACGTGGGTGGAAGCCAGTTTGTGTTTCCCGAACCTGCCGTAAAAGGCGTTGAAACCTTCGAATCAAACAACGATTGGGAAGATAAAACAACCGACGATGCCTTGATTGTAAACGTTACAGCAAACGGAAAAACCGAAACCGTAACCTTAGTAGGAGGGAAGGGAAAACAAGGCGAACCAAAAAGTTTCAAATTAGGCAATCTCGATTTCACACTCTTCTACGGAAGTAAAGTGTATCAGCTTCCGTTTAAAATCCAACTAAACGACTTCATCGCCGAAAAATATGCAGGAACAGAAAAAAGCTATTCGTCTTTTGAATCGAAAGTTACCGTAATCGATGGTAAAACAAAATTCGACGAACGCATTTACATGAATCACATTCTAGATTACGGCGGATACCGCTTCTTCCAGTCGTCGTTTGATCCAGATGAAAAAGGAACGGTTCTTTCCGTTAACCACGACTTTTACGGCACGTGGATTACATACATCGGCTATTTCCTTCTTTACATGGCTATGATGCTTATTTTGTTCACTAAAAATACCCGATTTGCCGATTTGAAAGCGAAGTTGGAAAAAATCAAAGTCAAAAAGGCAGCGCTTTCCATTTTGCTTCTAATTGCACCTTTGTTCGGATTTTCGCAACACGCACACGAGCAAAAATTATCCGAAAAGCAAATTGATTCTATTCTACAGAAAAACATTCCAACCGAAGCCCACGCCGCGCAATTCGGTAGGTTGATTATCCAAGACGAAGGCGGTCGGATGAAGCCAATCAATACTTTTTCGTCGGAATTGCTTCGAAAAGTAAGTAAAAGCGATCACTACAAAGGCTATAACTCAGATCAGGTTTTTTTATCAATGACGCAGTATCCGCGTTTGTGGTTCGAAGTACCGTTTATC
>CALRVY020000228.1:0-3374 GCA_943371725.1 Pseudanabaena sp. UWO311
GAAGAATTGGTCAAGCGGTTGCAAAAATCGCTGTTGGCTTGGGAATGCGTGTTATTGCTGCCGATAAATTTGTTGGTAAAGCGGATATTCGACTGGATTTTTACAACGGTCAGTTTATAAACGTTGAAATAGAGACTGAACCGGTGGAAGAATTGTTAAAACATTCTGATTTTATTACGCTTCACGTTCCGGCGCAGGATGGTGGTTATGTTATTGGTGCCGCAGAAATCGATGCCATGAAAGACGGTGTTGGAATTGTAAACTGCTCGCGCGGAGGTGTACTGGATGAAGTTGCTTTAGTAAAAGCTCTAGACAGTAATAAAGTTAGTTTTGCTGGTTTAGATGTTTTTGAAAGCGAGCCCAATCCGGAAATTCGTGTTTTAATGCATCCCAATATTTCGCTCACACCTCATATTGGTGCAGCTACAACCGAGGCTCAAGATCGAATTGGTACTGAGTTAGCCGCGCAGATAATCTCCTTGTTAAAGACATCGCAAAATTAAAGGCTAGAAACCTGAGTTCGATTAAAAATCCTTGTCAGATCGCTGCTTTCGATTTAGTTAAATGGTAGCTTAATTCAATATACTTCGCTAAACATAGTAATGGCCGCTTACTTCGTTGGATTTTTTTGCGATACTCTTGTATCACTAAAGAGATCCGCCTAATAATCACCCATTACTATGTTTTCTGACTTCAATTTTTAAATCGAACTTAGGTTAGTACATACTTTTTTCCGAACTTTACAACATGAGTGTACTTCGGAAATATTCTGGATATCTTGTGATTGCAGCAGCCAGTTTATTGGTGTATTGCAGCAGTGGTAACACGTCGAAAAACGTTGCTGCTTCCCAGACAACGAACGATACAATTCGCATAGCAAACGACAGTTTAGAGTACGAAATTACGATAATAGATCCTGGTTTTAGTGCCTGGATCTTGCGGGCAGCGCCACGAGGATACTATTCGCAACAATATTTAGAGGCGCGTAACCGGATGTGGGTTCAACAATGGAATATCTTAGCAACATCGTCGCAGGCAACGCGCAATTTGTTTATCATGACAATCGATTACGATCCAAAAATTGATTATGGTTACGAGGTAAATTACATGCTTTTTAACTACCTGACGTATTTTCAACTCACTAATAATCTCTCTTTAGGAGGTTTTATACCGCATCGATTTCAATGAAAAGGCTTAAGCAAAAGTGGGGAATTACCTCGAACTTTCAACTCAGCGTTATTTTAATTGTTTTTGCCATCACAGGAACTTCGGCAGCACGTATTTCAAAGTTTTTTATGGAAACGCTGAATCTGACGCGTGAAGATCTAGGCTTTGCCATTTATTATGTGCTCTTTCTAGTGCTTGTGCTTCCACTCTACCCTTTTATCTTAATGGCTTTTGGCTGGCTTTTTGGTCAGTCGCAGTTTTTCTTTCCTTTCGGAAGAAAATTACTCAGACAATTGAGTTTTAATCTGTTATTTAATGAAACAAAATAACGTTTCTACATAATAATTTATCTCAAGCATTATTGAGAATCTGTGCACTATACTTTTGAAATCAGATTGTTATCGGAAACTGTATTAGCTGTTTTTAAACCTGGGTTCGATTAAAAATCTTTATCAGATCGCTTGAAATCAACAAATTGTGAAATCAAATAGCAATGGAAAGGAACAACTTCCACGCTAAACAGATAAACGGCTGCCTACTTCGTTAGATTTTTTTGCGATACTACAGTATCCCAAAACAAATCCGCCTTGTAATCAGCCATTTATCTGTTTTCTGACTTCAATTTTTAAATCGAACTCAGGTTTTAAACCAAACACATTTTGAACGATCCACGAAAGTGTGAATGTTGGAATGAAATCTGAAAAAGGCAGTAATTCTTCTAAAAAAACGGCACCAGCTCCGAACAATCCGGCAATTCCAGGAAATAACTTACGGTAAAAAATAACCGCAATAGGTGCCCAAATAAGATCGCTAAATTCACCGAGAAAAGGAACGGTAAAAGATAGTGTTCCAACAAAATCTAAAACAATACAATACAGCAGCTTTTTTACAGCTATATTCGAGTTAGTCTTCATTTTTCTGAGGTCTAACTCAAATCGTGTGCCAGAAAATCACTTAGTCTTTTAACTTGTCTTTGAAAACTTTACGAACTTTTTCAACTTTTGGCGTAATCACGTAATGGCAGTACGATTGCGACGTATTGCGCTTGTAGTAATTTTGATGATAATCTTCCGCAGGATACCACGGCTGTGCTTGACTTACTTTAGTTACTATCGGATCTTTGAATGTTAGCGCGGCAGTCATTTGAGCAATGTAATTTTCAGACGCTTCTTTTTGAGCGACCGAGTGATAGAAGATTTCGCTGCGGTATTGCGTTCCTACATCAGCTCCTTGGCGATTTAACGTGGTAGGATCGTGTGTAGCGAAAAATACTTCGAGTAGTTCTTCGTAAGTAATTACCGCCGGATCAAACTCAATCTGAATCGCTTCTGCATGTCCCGTAGCGCCCGTAGATATTTGTTCGTAAGTCGGATTGGGTCGTTTGCCTCCCGTATAACCCGATTGTACGCTTTTAACGCCTTTTAAATCTAAAAAAACGGCTTCGGTACACCAAAAACAGCCGCCTGCAAAAGTTGCAATTTCCATATTTTGAGCTTTCTTTATAGGTTGTGGTTTTGTTTGAGTTTGCGACTGACACGAGTTGCAGAGTACTAGTAGTGCTAGTAAAATCAATTGACGCATACGCTGTAAATTTCACACGAAGTTACTGCGAAAGCTATCAGACGCATTTTCGTTTAACGAAACTTTATCAAGCGTACGCCTTGAAAACTTTCTTACTTTGCACCAAAATTCGAATATGATTCAGGCTACGGATATTCAAAAGAGTTACGGCGCACTACAAGTACTAAAAGGTATTGATTTACAGATTAATGCTGGCGAAATTGTAGCCATTGTCGGACAAAGCGGCGCGGGAAAGTCGACACTCCTACAAATTCTTGGAACGCTCGATAAGCCCGATCGAACACAACAAAATCATTCGTTAACGATAAACGGACAAGACATTTTGGGCATGACCGACAAGCAGCTGGCGGCCTTCCGAAATCGATCGCTGGGGTTTATCTTTCAATTTCATCAATTATTACCCGAATTCAATGCCATTGAAAACGTTTGTTTACCCGCCTTTATTGGCCATGTAAAAGCCACCGAAGCAGAAAAAGAAGCGAAACGATTACTAGAATTCTTAGGACTTTCAGAACGTTTAACACATCGTCCGAACGAACTTTCGGGTGGCGAACAGCAGCGCGTGGCCGTTGCTCGTGCGCTTATAAATAAACCAGCCGTTGTTTTTGCCGACGAGCCGTCTGGAA
>CALRVY020000229.1:0-3371 GCA_943371725.1 Pseudanabaena sp. UWO311
TAGCCCCTGATTTTTGGAATCATCCGAAACAAGCGGAATCTTTTGTTAAAACGCTGCGTTCCAAGAAACAATGGGTCGACGATTATAAAAAAGCTGAAAATTTAGCGGACGAATTGCAGTTGGCTTTTGAGTTTTTCCGCGAAGGTGAACTCACTGAAGACGAGCTCGACGCGGCTTTTGATGCGGCTAGTACACATATTGAAGCAATCGAATTCCGCAATATGTTGTCGGACGAAGGCGATGCTATGAGTGCCGTGTTACAAATTACTGCAGGCGCTGGTGGAACAGAATCGTGTGATTGGGCCGCCATGCTGATGCGAATGTATTTGATGTGGGGCGAAAAAAACGGCTACAAAGTGAAAGAACTGAACTTTCAAGCGGGCGAAGTTGCCGGAATTAAAACCGTAACGCTCGAGTTTGAAGGCGATTACTCATTTGGGTACCTGAAAGGCGAAAACGGTGTACATCGATTGGTGCGTATTTCTCCTTTTGACAGCAATGCCAAGCGGCATACATCGTTTGTTTCGGTGTATGTGTATCCGCTCGCTGATGATACGATAGAAATCGAGATTTCACCTGCCGATATTAGCTGGGAAACCATGCGTTCGAGCGGTGCCGGAGGTCAAAACGTAAACAAAGTGGAAACAGCCGTGCGATTGCGACACCACCCAACTGGAATTATTATAGAGAATTCGGAAACACGTTCGCAGCTCGACAACAAGAATAAGGCTATGCAGTTGTTGAAATCGCAGCTCTATGAAATTGAGTTAAAGAAAAAGCAGGCTTTACGCGATGAAATCGAAGCCAAAAAGATGAAAATTGAATGGGGTTCGCAGATTCGAAATTATGTGATGCATCCGTATAAACTGGTAAAAGACGTGCGAACACAGTTTGAAACATCGGATGTTGACGGCGTTATGAACGGCGAAATCGACGCATTTTTGAAAGCGTATTTAATGTTAATGGGTCAGAAAGAAGAAGAGGCTTAAAACCGTTTGTCTTTCAATAAACAAAAAGCTGTGTCAAAACGACACAGCTTTTTGTTTTATAACACCTCAAATCTCGTTGAAGCTATTCGTAAAGTTTGTCGTGTTTACTCCAATCTTCTTTATTCAAGCGAAATTCAAGATTTACAGGATGGTTGTTTGTTGATTCAAATTCGGATTCACCGTAAAGTTTAGCACCCAATTTTAAAACTGATTTTTGAGAACGGAAATTATATTTTCCCACATGAAAAACCACTGTATCAACATGATCAAAGGCTAAATTTATCATTAATTGTTTCACGGCATGATTGTAAATTCCTCCCCAGTAATCGCAGGCAAGAAAAGTGTAGCCGATAGAAACAGCCCGTAAAAACTGATTGTGTTGATAAAAACGGGAGCAACCGATGACTTGCGAAGTAACACGATCGCGCACTACGTATGCGGCCAAAGAACTTAAAGCCGATTTAAAATAGCGTTTGAAAACCTCCAATTCGTGTCGGTTTTTTTCCGGATGTTGTTCCCAAATTCGGTAGTCGGAAGCAACAGCATAAAGTTCGTCAAAATGTTCAGGCGTAAGTAATTCTAGACGAACCAAATCATTTCTAAGGTTGTTCGATTTAAAGGGCATTTTTATTTTTTAAAAAGTCCAAGGGTACCTCCTACCCAATCTTTGTCTTTATTAAATTTAACTCCGATCATTTCTCCGCGGCTTAATCGAACCAAATTACAGAGCAAGGTAGGTCTTTCTGCTCCATTTGGCCATAAACACAGCACGCGTATTTCGGCTTTCACCAGACCATCTGGCGATTGCACAATAGGTTTGTAGTGAACTTTCTTTTGTAAAATATATAAATCTTTGTCAACTACGGCGTCGATATCGGCTTGCGTTACATGAAAAACAACACCTGATCCACTAAACGAAAAAAGTGGTTTAAGCACGTAGTTTTCTAAATCGGTTGGTATTTCTTTAATTTCGCTAAGCAATTGTGTA
Organism: Pseudanabaena sp. UWO311; assembly: GCA_943371725.1. GTDB lineage: Bacteria > Bacteroidota > Bacteroidia > Flavobacteriales > Flavobacteriaceae > Flavobacterium. Next base: position 1,978 of record CALRVY020000229.1, read on the forward strand.
TCAATAAAATATTTTCCTTTTAGGTAAGGTAAAATAAACTTACTGATACGGAAGAACCAATTCGGATGTCCGGCCCACTCTACGTCTAAATCTTCAGTAAATGAGAAATTTAGTTGCAAGTCGGTTCGTACATCGAGCTCATCGAAAATTACGCGGTTGTAGATTCTTTTTATAGGTTTCACAACACCGTCGGCTTCGTAAAAAAGCTGTTTTCCTTGTTTAATAACTTCGGTTACACAAAGGATTTTTATTCCGAATTGTCGCGCACAATAGTAAAAATCGATTTTAGTGTTTTGTTTTTCAGGTTCGATTTCCAACAGTACTACTTCTTCCGGAGCGTACGTGCCTAAAATGATTTTTCCGAGTAATTCGTAATATTGATCGCGATTGATACTATTGAAAAAAGGCGTTAGTTCTGCCAAAAACGGATAAACGCTTTTGAATTTTTCGAAGATTTCGATTTGGAAATTGAATAACGATGGAAATCCTTGAACTTCAATCAGTTTAGGAACTACTTCACCGTTTTCTTCGCAAATTCCAAAATCGATCGCCAAAAATTCCGTGTTTTCATTTTCGTTTGGAACGTTTTTGTTGAGCTCAAGTGCGCGTTGCGTTTGTTCTATAAAGTTCGGATTCTTAATAAAATCGATTACCTCTTCGCACGCTTCGATAAGTTGTTTCTTCAACGATTCGTCTACAAACAACGGAGTTTCGGCCATACGAAACGTTGGCATATAATCGAAATCACTAGCAACAGCGCTTTTAAATGCTTCATACTTCTCGAGGGAAAAAGCCTCGTTAAAGCGTTTTCTGTAATCTGCAATCATTGTTTTTGCTAATTAGATTGAATTTTCTTGTTGGTAAGCAAATGATTGATAGCGGTTCTAAGGAAATTTGGAATAAAGGTTTCGTTGGTGCGATATACTTTTTCATCATCTAATAAATCTTCCAACATATTTCGAAATTTCCTTCTGCCTTTCATGGCTTTGATGCGCTCGCGTTTTTTCTCGTCGCGCAAATTGGCAATAAAGCTAATAGGATCGGCTTCTGGATGAAATTGTGTTCCAATAGCGAACTCTGAGAAACGAACTGCCATAATTGCGCGTTCGTACTGCACGTGATCGCGGATTTTTTCAAGCGATAAGATTTGCGCACCGTGTTTTTTGAAGACGCTCAATTTAGGTTGAACGACTTGATAATCGCGCGAGTCGACAGCATAATACGGATCGTCTAAACCTTCAAAAATGGGATCATCGAAGCCTTCTTTCGTTTTGTGAACGGTCATTACACCAAACGAAGTGTCGTTTCGTTTTGTGATTTCCGCCAAACCAAAATGTTTACATGCCATTTGAAACGAATGACAGATAAATAAGATGTGTTTCTTTACTTGATTT
>CALRVY020000230.1:0-3228 GCA_943371725.1 Pseudanabaena sp. UWO311
CTTTGGTTTATGCCGTTGATTTAAAAGGGAAACAACGTTTAGTTACAGCTGTTCTTGGTGTTCATGCCGCACAACTTAACACCGTAACGGGAACACTATTCGACGATTATTCGAATTTGACAACACCAAACGTGAGTCAGTTGATTAGCGCGACTGGAAAAGTATCGAAGTTAGTTGACAGTTCAGATAAACTGGCGTCGGTATCGGTAGGTACAACAGAAATTTTGACGTTAAAGGCAGCCGACGGGCAAACGGATTTGTATGCACGCCTGATTAAGCCTTCTAACTTTGATGCCTCGAAAAAATATCCGGTTTTAGTTTACGTGTATGGTGGTCCGCATGCACAAATGGTTACGAACAGTTATTTAGCCGGAGCAAATTTGTGGATGCATTGGTTGGCTGAACAAGGGTATTTGGTTTTTACGGTTGATAATCGCGGATCGAGCAATCGTGGAGCTGCTTTTGAACATGTGATTCACCGGAATTTAGGTACCACTGAATTAGCCGATCAACTTAAAGGAGTGGATTATTTGAAGTCGCTACCGTATGTTGATAGCAATCGTTTAGCAGTTCACGGTTGGAGTTTTGGTGGCTTTATGACGAACACTATGTTATTGAAATCGCCTGACACATTTAAAGTGGGAGTTGCTGGTGGTTCGGTTACTGATTGGGCGTATTACGAGATTATGTATGGCGAACGATATATGGATACACCTAGCGAAAATCTGGATGGCTATAAAACGGCTGCACTGCGCAATTACGTTAAAAACTTAAAGGGTAAATTATTACTAATTCACGGCACTTCAGACGATGTAGTAGTAGAACAACACAGTTTAGACTTAGTAAAGAAGTTTGTGGAAGCAAAAGTTCAGGTAGATTATTTCCCTTATCCGATGCACAAGCATAACGTTCGAGGCGCCGATCGGGTGCATTTGATGCAGAAAGTACTCAATTACGTAATTGAGAATAATAGATAACGTACGTTCGGCATGAAAATTTCTGTTAGATCTCTTGATTCAAGGATTTTAGCTTGTGTAAGGAAATTTTTGATATAAACTTTTTTAAAAATTAACGTTCAAACGGTCAATTGACAATTCGTATTTTTTGATTTTCGAACTTTTTATACGTTATAAAGAAAGCTATCAATTCAAAAAATTTCAAAGTAGTTAAGCTTAAATTATTTAGCAAAAAATCTTTTAATACGAATCATAAAGCTGATTTCAATCAAACAATAAGTATGCTATTTTTTAGAATTTATTTAACCTTTGTAGCCCTTTAACAAAAGTAGGTAAAAGTTACTTTCGTAATCTTGAAACTGTACGATTTAAAGCATTCGAAAAATTGATATTTTAGAAATTTTGAAAGAAACTAATTTTCGAAAAAATTTAATTTCCGTAAGAAGTTAAAAGTGAGAAACGGAGAAAAAATAATCATAAGCTCTTTAAAGAAAAAAGCAACTATTTTACTAACGGTTAGCTTAGTCGTTTTATTAATGGGCTGTAGCGCAAGCGTGAAATCGTATTTTAGTGAACAACGTAAACCATTAACCATAGAAGACAAAGTTGCTTTTCTTGATGTGAAAAATGCTGTTCCCGAAGGCGCAATTAAAATAGGTGGTGCTCGATACGGCGACACCGGATTTTCAACAGATTGCGATTTCAATTCTAACTTAAACAATGCCAGAAAGCTAGCGAGAGCAAATGGAGCAAACATTGTAAAAGTGGTGGAAAAAAAAGAACCAACTTTATTCGGATCGTCTTGCTATCGAATAAAAGTAGACTTCTATTTTTACGAAGGCGATGTGAGCAAACTTCAACAATATCAATTACAAATTAATTAAAAACAAGTCGCAAAAAAATGAAGAGAAAACTAATTTCCGCTGTCCTAGCTTTAATGCTATTTACAAGTTGTGCCACCATAGTTTCAGGCTCGAAACAAAAAGTAAAATTTGTTAGTAATCCAAGTGCTGCGACTATTTACATTGATGAAGTTGAAGTGGGAAAAACGCCGTTCGAAATGAAACTTGCTCGTAAAAAAGAACATCAAGTTTTAATTAAGTTAGATGGTTATCAACCCTATCAAACAACACTTACAAAAAAAATCAACGGATGGTATTTCGGAAACATATTGGTGGGTGGGTTAATTGGTGTTATTGTTGATCCAATTACTGGAGCTATGTATAATTTAACACCAAAAGAAATTAATGCTGAGCTAACAAAAGGAACTGCTTTCGAGTACAAGAAAGGTGATGTATATGTAGCAGTAGCTTTGGAAATTGACCCTACTTGGAAAAAAATCGGTCAGCTTGAAAAAGAGTAACTGTAACAGCTAAATGCTTTCAGGCGCAAACAATTATTTTTGATGATTACATTACAACCGGAGTTTGGAACCTAGCTAAAACGAAGTGCTGTCGCCTGAAAATTTTCTTTATTCTTTAAAATTGGTCCATCAAGCTTTTTTCACGAATTCGGTGCGTAAAACCATGGCAACCTTGTTCACGCGGCAATCGATTTCTGCGGCATCGTTGGTTAAACGAATATTTTTTACAACTGTGCCGCGTTTAATAACTGCCGAACTGCCTTTGACTTTAAGGTCTTTAATAACCGTTACCGTGTCGCCGTCGTTTAAGAGTGTACCGTTGGTGTCTTTTACTTCCATAGTTTAGATTTAGATTAATGGTTTTTAGCACGGCCAAAGGTAACAGAATAAAATTTGTTAAAGTACACTAAACGATACGCTACAAAGCATTAACAGCCATTAAATTTGCACACAAACTAACAAAACTTATGGAATACGAGTTACTCATTTCGCTTTTAAGCTTAATTGCTCTGGAAGTTGTCTTAGGAATAGACAACGTTATCTTTATCAGTATTTTAGCAAACCGATTACCCGAGAGCGAGCAAAAAAAAGCGCGTAGATTGGGATTGATTTTAGCTGGTGTTTTACGAATTGGTTTACTACTCATAATTGGAATTATATTAAAACTTGAAAAGCCGTTGTTCTACGTCATGGAAAAAGGATTTTCGGGCAAAGACTTGATTTTGGTAGCGGGAGGTTTGTTTTTACTCTATAAAAGTGCAACCGAAATTCACCACAAAATGGAAGGCGTTGGCGGCGATCAGACCGTAAAAACAGCTGCCGTGACTTTTGGAAAAGTGTTGGTTCAGATTTTAATTATGGATATGGTGTTTTCAATCGATTCCATTATTACGGCCATTGGTATGGTTC
>CALRVY020000231.1:0-3118 GCA_943371725.1 Pseudanabaena sp. UWO311
AGTAATGATATCTAGGATAGTTCAAAAAACGAGCAGCTCTTTTTTGAAATAAAGTTAGCAGTTTAGTTGTTGTGAATTTCGAAAAACTACTCTTTGTATTAGCACTTTAAGCTGAATTTTAAAAGTGTTGAAAATGTAGTTCTCAGAAAGTGCTACTTTTTGATAGTAGCGTATCTATTTAATTTCTGAAATCCAAAATTTTATTACTAATTTAGAAAAGTGAAAAGAGCTTAGAAAAGGAGTTTACTAAAATCTGTTATGTTGTTTTTTTAAATCTTTTGGTTTGAATTGTGCAATGGTTTTAGCTTTTATAAAGTAAACAAATTTGGAATATAAATGCGATTCATTAAAATATGACCGACCGAAACGATAAACTTAGTCAACTCCTAGAAAAGTTAGAATTTTTGCAGAGGCAGCAAGACGATTTTTCCCGAGAAATCGGAATTCTTCGAACAGAGATTTACCGACTTAAAGCGCTCGAGAGCCAACAATCTGTTGCAAATAAAGCTGAAGATTTAACGACGAAGCCCGCAATTAAAACCAGTTCCGAACCTCAGATTGAAGAATTTGTTTACGAGCGTTCAACCAAAATAGAAGAGCTGGAAGTCAAACAACCTGCGCCCGATTTTATCCCAAAGAATAAACCTCAGGAACGGAAATCAGATCTGGAGATATTTATCGGCGAAAACTTAATCAACAAAATAGGAATAGCAATCACCGTGATTGGAGTTGCAATTGGGGCCAAATATTCGATTGAGAATAATTTGATTAGTCCGCTTACGAGAATCATTATGGGCTATGTTTTTGGTCTTGGTATGTTAGGAACCGGCGTTAAATTGAAGCAGAAGTACGCCAGTTACAGCGCTGTTTTGGTTAGCGGAGCTATGGCTATCCTGTATTTTATCACGTTTGCAGCGTACGGATTTTATAGTTTGATTCCGCAAACTGCGGCATTTATACTTATGGTAGTTTTTACAGTGTTTACCGTTTTGATCGCACTGCATTACAACAAGCAAGTTATTGCCCATATCGGTCTTGTAGGCGCGTATGCAGTTCCTTTTTTGTTAAGCGATGGTTCGGGAAATGTGTCGATTTTATTTAGCTACATAGCGATTATAAACATTGGTATTCTGGGAATCGCATTCAAGAAATATTGGAAATTACTGTATTATGTTTCGTTTGGATTGACGTGGATTATTTTCATATCATGGTATTTAGGTAGTTATCAAATAAGCGAACACTTTGAATTGGCGTTGGTATTTAGCACCACTTTCTTCGCAATCTTTTATTCCATGTTTCTTTCTTACAAAGCAATTCAAAAAGAGCAGTTTATTCTCGACGACGTTTTTCTGCTTCTTCTCAATTCTTTTATCTTTTACGGATTAGGTTATTCAATTCTAGAATCTCATGATACCGGAAGCGGTCTACTAGGTGCATTTACGTTACTAAATGCGCTTTTGCATTTTATCGTTTGCGTGCTTATTTATTTGCGAAAGCTTGCTGATGCTATTCTTTATTTAGTTGCCGGATTGGCTTTAGTTTTTCTAACATTAGCCGTTCCAGTTCAGTTGGATGGTAATTGGGTTACGGTTTTGTGGGTAGGCGAGTCGGCGGTATTGTATTGGATTGGAAAAACTAAGAAAATTTCTTTTTACGAAAAGCTATCGTATCCCTTGATGCTGCTAGCTTTTATAAGTCTCTTGCAAGATTGGACTTATGTGTATGACTCGTACGAACTCAACGTTCCTTCATCTCGAATTACACCCATTTTTAACGTCAATTTTCTAACATCCACGTTGTTTATTGCAGCTTTTTCGTTTATCTGTTTTTTAAGTCAAAGCCAAAAATATAGGGTTTCGCTCGAAGCACATCAGGGAACATCGAAAAGTATCAACGACACAATTGCAGCCATTTTAATCATCACTATTTATTGTGCATTTCGCTTGGAAATAAGTTGTTACTGGAATCAAATGTTTACCGATTCCGATATTCAACAAGATGGATATTCGAATTTCAATATGGATTTACACTGGTTTAAGTCGGTTTGGATCATCAATTACTCGCTTCTTTTCGCATCAATATTGTCGTTTATAAATCAAAAGAAATTAAAAAGCCGCGATTTAGGACTAATTAGCTTTAGCTTAAGTGTATTGGTATTGTTTGTCTTTTTAATCCAGGGACTCTACGATTTCAGCGAACTACGTGAAAGTTATTTAGAGCAAACTTTGGCTAAACATTATCAACATGGTTTAATAAATCTGTGGCTGAGGTATGTGTCATTTTTGTTCGTAGCACTTACTTTGCTCACGGTTTATCGATTTACAAAGCAAAATAGTGCACAAAGCTTTTTTAAACTTGGGTTCGATTTTCTGTTACACACAACAATCTTATGGATTACAAGTAGCGAATTAATTCATTGGTTAGACATCGCTAAATATGAGCAATCGTATAAGTTGGGATTAAGCATACTTTGGGGAGTATATGCGTTGTTTTTAATTGTTTTGGGAATTTGGAAGAAGAACAAACCTTTGCGCATCGGAGCAATTTGCTTATTCGGAATCACGCTTTTCAAGTTATTTTTCTACGATATTTCACATTTGAATACGATTTCGAAAACAATCGTGTTTGTTACACTAGGACTGCTGTTATTAATCATTTCGTTCTTGTATAATAAGTACAAACTATCCATTGGCAACGATGAAGAGGTGAAAAATTAGAATGGTTATTCGCTTGGTCGGAGCCTGAGCTTGTTGAAGGCTATTTTAGAAGTTAGAAGCTAGACACGAGAAGCTAGACTTTGTGACGTTCACCACTTTACGTATCATTTTCCCTCCCGAACCAGCAATTCGTCGGAGAATGAACACTTCGAAAGGAACATTGTTAACATTGTGAAAAACTTTGTGAAACATCGTGCTCCTTTTTCCCTTTTTCCCTTTTTTCTATTTTTTAGCTTTTTTAGCTTTTTCCGTCTGTCCGCTATAGTCCGCAAAAAATACGCCTCGTTCAGTCGGCAGGTGTTGGGCTTCTTGGGTCGCCCGCACCTACCGCTTCACGTTGCCGTATTTTTCTTACGGGCTGCCGCTACCATCCGGGCTAGGGCATACGTTACTAACGTTTG
>CALRVY020000232.1:0-3110 GCA_943371725.1 Pseudanabaena sp. UWO311
TAATCGAGGCGATTCCCAGGGTAGAAAAAACGGCTCCAAACTGATCGCCACTCCATTGTTTGGTACCAAACCAATAATTTCCGATGGTAATTAACCACGCGCCCCAAACAAAAAATTGGAGAAAACTCATGCCGATAAGCTTCGATTTCAAATTCATGAAGTTCTGTTTTGTGTAAATGCAGCGTAAAGCTAACATTAATTTAGTATTCTCAAAATTTTAGTATCGACGATTGCAAATCCAACATCTTTTCTTGAAAACGATTGCCGCAGCCCGGATTGCAGCGAAAAACCCGCAAGGCCGTACAGCCCGTTTTGCCGAAAGCAGTGGCGACCGCAGGAAGCCAACTGCTGCACGTAGCAAAACGAGCTGTACGGACGCGGATTTGTAGCGAAAAGCCGGAAATGCTGCCCAAAAAAATCGGCTTGAAACAAAAAAGTCGCCCGAAAAAGGCGACTTCTGTAAACTAATTTTCGAGTTTTACTTTTTACTCCACTCGTTGATGCTGTCTTTATTCATCTTCACGTAGTCGGCATTTTTAGCAGCTTCTGCGGCAGCTAACGAAATTTTAGCTGTTTCGATAGCTCCTTTTTTGTCGCCTAATTTTGCTTGAATCAACGACTTCAAACGCGAGTACCAAAACGGCTTTTCAGCGCTCATTTCCAATGCTTTATTGATGTAAGCTAATGCTTTCGTTTGATCGGCATTTGATTGATAATAGTACTGAGCCGCGCTAAAGAAATCGCTTGCAGTTGGTCCAGACAACACGCGCTCAATGTTAGCCATTGCTGTTTTCTGAGTTGGAACTTCAAATTTTACAGCAGCTAAAGTTTTTTCCCAGCTTAACTCCAAATGTGCAAAATTGTTATCTAAATTATTGATGCTAATTGTAAAGCTTTCTACGTTACGATTTAACTGTTCTGGCTTAACATTGGTGCGGACAGCTACTTTATCCTCGCTCCAAACTTCGGGAGTTCCCCAATTGTCGGTATCCGTGTAAAATACCACTTCCCAATTGTCTGCTTTTGGAGTTACGAAAATCGCATATTTCCCTTTTTTTACGGTTTTGCCGTCAATAACAACATCTTCGCTAAAAGTAACCATAGAATTTTGGTTTGCACCGGTTCTCCAAAGTTTTCCGAACGGAACTAAATCGCCGAAAATAGTACGTCCTTTCGCACTTGGGCGCGAGTATTCGAGGGTTACATCGGTTAAACCAACCGTTTGTTGAATCGTTGTTTTCGGACTGGCAGCTGGTGTTTTAAGCTGCGCTTGTAGAAAGGAAACAGTGGCAATAGCCAACAATACAAATATCTTTTTCATTAGTGTATGGATAAAGTTTGTTCAAAAGTACGAACCGTATTTGGGCTTATTCGTTAAGATTACCTTAAAAAAGCGGTTTCGTTTGTTTAATGTTTTTTGAAATCGGTTAAACAAAGTATATTTGAAAACATTTTTAAACTATGTCATTACACATTAAAAGAGGTTCGTTACGCTTGCCACTTTCGGTAGATGAAGCTTGGGAATTTCTTTCGAATCCGAAAAATCTAAAAATTATTACGCCAGAAGCAATGGGTTTTACGATTGTAAGCGGAGCCGACCGACCGATATATCCCGGACAAATTATCGAATACGATGTAACGCCTTTATCTGGATTTAAAACGCGTTGGGTTAGCGAAATTACACACGTAATTGACCGGAGCTACTTTGTTGACGTTCAATTACAAGGTCCGTACGCTTTTTGGCATCACAAACATTTCATCACTGGAATTCCGGGAGGTGTTTTGATGGAAGATGAAATACACTACAGGTTACCGCTCGGATTTTTGGGCGACCTACTCCACCCTATTTTAGTGAAACCGAAACTGGACGAAATCTTTGCATACCGAACAAAAAAACTAACCGAATTATTTGGAACTTTAGACTAACAACCATGAAAAATATTTTAATTGTAGGCGGAACATCGGGAATTGGAAAAGCCTTGACTGACAAATTAAGTGCTACACATAAACTTTATGTGACGTCACGTAATCCATTGACAAGCAATAACTCAAACATTACGTATTTACAGTACGATGTTGCCAGCGGCGATTTCCCAGCAGCTGCACTTCCGGCACATCTAGACGGTGTGGTGTATTGCCCTGGAACGATAAACTTGCGTCCGTTTAAAGGCATAAAACCCGAAACGTTTGAACAAGATTTGCAAGTAAATTTTATAGGTTTGGTAAAAACATTACAAGCTGTTTTACCTCAATTACAAGCGGCATCGGCAGCATCAGTGGTTGCGTTTAGTACCGTGGCTGTAAAGATGGGAATGCCGTTTCACACTTCGGTGGCTGGTGCAAAAGGTGCCATAGAAGGTTTTGCACGTGCCTTTGCAGCAGAATTCGCGCCGAAAATTCGCATGAATGTGATTGCGCCGTCGTTAACCGATACGCCTTTAGCTGATAAATTTTTAAATAATGATGTGAAGCGCGAGAAGTCGGCCGAACGTCATCCGCTCAAAAAAGTTGGAACGCCTGAGGAAATTGCTTCGGCGGCAGCTTATTTGTTGTCTGAAGATTCCAGTTGGATTAGTGGTCAGATTTTCCATATTGATGGAGGAATGTCATCTTTATTAACTTCGGTATGATCGTATTTTGGTTTAGACGCGATTTGCGTTTGCACGATAACGCTGGCTTAGCTGCTGCCTTGGCTTCCGGACAGCCGGTTTTACCTCTATTTGTTTACGATACCGACATTTTAGACAAGTTGCCGAAAGACGATCACCGTTTGGCGTTTATTCATCAGCTTTTGGAACAAATACAAACGCAATTGCAAAAGCATGGTAAATCGCTGGCCACTTTTCACGGCAGTCCGATCGATGTATTTAAGAAATTACGCGAAACGCACGGTATCACAGCTATTTACACCAACCGCGACTATGAACCAGCCGCTCGCGAACGAGATAAAGCGATTTACGAATGGGCTTGCGCCGAAAAAATAGATTACAAGAGCTTTAAAGATCAGGTGATTTTTGAACGTTCGGAAATCGTGAAAGACGACGGGAGTCCGTATGTGGTTTATACACCGTATTCGAAACGCTGGCTGAGTGTTTTCGAAAACAAAACGC
>CALRVY020000233.1:0-3088 GCA_943371725.1 Pseudanabaena sp. UWO311
CTTAAGCACTAATTTATCGAATGCGGATTCTGAAATACATATTCTTGCTTTTTATACTGATAGGTATCGGATTGACTGTATTTATTGCAACGCAGCCGGCAGCTTATCAAGCAAAAGCAGAAATGGTAATTCCAGTAAATCGTATAACACTATTCAATTATTTGAATAATTATAGAAATTGGGAAAGTTGGAATTTTATTTCAGAAGGTGACACACAGACAAAATTAGATTTTCCGGGAAGTACCGTTGGTAAATTTGGGTATATGACTTTCTCTGGAAATCAGAACGGTTGGATACAAACCACCGACGTTATTAAAAACAAAGAAATTCAGTTTAAGATAAGTCAAAATGGCGTTGTTACCTTGGGAAGTTTTACGCTTAAAGACACACTTGGCAAAACCAAAATTATTTGCAAGCGAACGGGATCGCTAAGTTTTCAAGATAAGTTTGATGCGACCTTCAGCGGTGGGCCGAAAGCGCTAGTAAACAACCAACTACAAACGTCGCTTGTAGAATTAAGTACATTTTTAAAGGCAGAATTAGGCGTTTTTAAAGTAGAAGTACAGTCTATCGTAAATTTAAAATCCTTGTTTTATGTAGGAAAAAAAATACGTTGCAAGCAAGCTGATTTGAATCCGGAATTGGTACGTTGGATTCCGTTTCTTCAGGAGTTCTTCGTGAAAAATAATTTAAGAAAATCCGGACAGCCGATTGCGATTTATAAAACAGCGCCTTCCGCTTCAATTGTCGAGCTAATCATTGCAATACCAACACCTGAGGAAGTTTTTCTTTCACCAGAAAGCGATATTTTCTCAGGCTCCTTTACGCCCTATCGCGCACTTCCAGTAAAATTAACAGGCGACTATTCGCATAGAAATGCAGCTATTCGTAAAGCGCGATCGGAAATTCAAACCAAAGGCCTTGTAGAACGCGGCGGTATTGAAATTTTAGAAATCTTTCAACTCAACAACTTTGAGCAAAAACGTCCGAGTAAATGGATAACGTATTTATATATGCCTATTCAAGGAAGTGTTTTTCCTAAGAAAGTAAGCGTCCCAGCGCAATCAAGTCCAACGGAAGCACAACTTCGCGAAGAAGAAGCACGTCAGGCATCTGAGAATTAATTGCAATTTTAGGTCGCTATTGCTGACAAGAATTGTTTTTCCCTTTAAAAAAATAGGATTACTCGTTGGTTTTTAGAAGCAATTTACGAATCACATATTCTGCGGCGAATAAACCAAACAAGCCAGGCATATAGCTATTAGTGCCGTAAAACGATTTTTTGTAATTGCTGCCGTCGGTGGTTTTCAAACTGCTACTATCTTGTATTTCTGACGAGAAAACTACCTTAATTCCTTTATCGATTTTAACTTCACGTAGTCGCTTTTTGATGATTTTTGCGAAAAAGCAATTTTTTGTCTGACTTATGTCGGATACTTTTATTTTGGAAGCTTCCATCTTCCCTCCTGCTCCCATGCTGCTCACAATTTTAACTTTTTTTCGCTTGGCTGCGATTAGCAAATTAAGTTTAGGCGTAACGCTATCGATACAATCCAAGACAAAATCGAATTTTGGATCAACCAGTTCAAATGCGCGTTCCGGACTTAAAAATTCTTTAAGACGTGTAAGTTCTAATTTGGGATTAATGTCTAACAGCCGATCTCCAACAATATCAACTTTATCTAAACCAACCGTTGAATGTAACGCGGGTAATTGCCTGTTAATGTTTGTTATATCTACAACATCACCATCTACTATCGTCATTTTTCCGACGCCGGCACGTGCAATAAATTCCGCTGCAAAAGATCCGACACCACCTAATCCAACAATTAATACGTTACTATTTTTAAGCGTTTCAATACCTTGCTCTTTGAATAACAGAGCTGTTCGTTCTTGCCACTTTTCCACTAATTTTCTCTTTTAAATACGTTTAAAAAGTTGTTTTTTAGAATTTCTTGCAGCTCATCAATCGGCTGTTGTAAAGCAATAGCAGCACGATTGTAGATTTCTGAAATTTCGTAATCCGATGAATCTGTTTCCAAGAAAATTCGCTGCAAATTTAATTGCTTTAAAACAGCTGGCAAGTGTTCTTGCGTCATTAAATATTTGCCAAAACTTACGTAGCAACCGGCGTTTTGCAATTGTTGTGCTAAAGAACGATTTTTTGAAAAACCGTGAAAAATCATCGGCTGATGAAAATTGAGTCGTTTTTTGGAGGCTAATACTTCTGCGTAGGCACCAACGCAATGCACAATTACGGGCTTATCATATCGCGTAGCTAATTCAAGTTGCTTTTCGAAAAGAGCTTGCTGAAAAGTCAATGCAGTTTCCATGCGATTATCGAGGCCACATTCGCCTAAGGCAATGCACGACGCTGATTTTAGCGCACTTTCTACTGCAAATAAATCTTCCGAAACTTGATTTTCAATGATATACCACGGATGAATACCACAGCTGTATAGGGCAGATTTTGGTGCTATTTCGGTTGGATACTTATTTACGATCGCAATTTCATCGGAACGCAGTTCGGTGCTGTGTCGGTGAATGTTGTAATAAAAACTCATTAAATAAAGGTAATATAGAATTGGAAAATAAAGCACAAACCGCTTTGGAATTGTACTTTTGCACTATGTTAAAGCGACAAGCGCAAAAATATATAAATACATACAGAGGATTTAAGCGTGAAGTTTGGATTTTGGCGGGAATTACCTTTGTAAACCGGGCAGGAACTATGGTTTTGCCTTTTTTATCAAAATATTTGAAAGAAGATTTACATTTCACATTTTCGCAAGTTGGTTGGTTAATGACCGCATTTGGATTAGGTTCCATGTTAGGTTCGTATCTTGGCGGAAAGCTTTCGGACAAGGTTGGATTTTACAACATAATGACATTTAGCCTGTTAGGAAGTAGCGTTTTGTTTGTTGCTTTACAATTTCTTACGAGTTTCTATAGTCTTGCGATTGGCATTTTTGTTTTATTAACTGTTGCCGACATGTTTCGCCCAGCGATGTTTGTTTCGCTCGGAACTTTAGCTACGCCGGATACACGCGCACGATCGTTTACCTTAGTGCGCTTAGCAGTTAATTTG
>CALRVY020000234.1:0-3063 GCA_943371725.1 Pseudanabaena sp. UWO311
ATTGTTTTGCGGAGCAGTTACAAATTGTTAGTAAACGTACGTTGGCGCCGGCACACCCAAAAAATCAAAAAAACTGAGGTAAAAACTGAATTTTAATCGGCGTTAATTCATAGAGTTTTGCCCGATCCCTCCCAACTTCCGATCCATAATTCGTTCCATATAATCTTGAATCAACGCCTTACACCGCAGCGCGATCTGGTTCATGGTAGCGTTTCGCTGGGCAATCAGGTTTTGGGTTAAACCACGGTCGGTATCTTTATAAAAACCTACCGCTTTTCGTCCGTCGAAAACACAAATGTAGCCGTCGGCAAACAGCATGTAGTTGTTGCTGCTGTAACGAATAACGAAAGGCGAAATCTCGTTATCGCTCAACAAACTGCGTCCCCAGCTGCGAAACGGCTTGTCGTATCCAATTAAATCAAGTAGTGTGGGGTAAATATCAATTTGCTGCGCCCACCGATTGTCGGTTCCTTTCAAATTGTACTTTGGTGCGTAAAACAACAGCGCCACTGCGTTTTTGTTTGCTTCCTTTTTGTATTCGTCGTAAAAAATGGTGTTTCCGTGATCGCCAACCAAAACAAAAATGGTGTTCTCAAACCACGGTTGCTTTTTGGCTTGCGCGAAGAATTGCTTCAAGGCATAATCGGTGTAACCCATACATTGATGCATGTTAACGTTGCCTTTCGGAAATTTCCCTTCATATTTTTCGGGAACTTTATACGGTTCATGAGAAGAAACCGAAAACAAAGTCGTAAAAAACGGTTGTTTAAATTGGCTAATGGTTTTATTGAAATATTGGAAAAACGGTTCGTCCCAAATTCCCCAAACGCCATCGAAATCGGCGTCGTTATTGTATTCATTCTTACCGTAATAGGCATCGAAACCCAAGATATTTCCGTAGCCTAGAAATCCCATAGAACCGTTCGGTGCGCCGTGAAAAAACGACGTATTGTAACCGAGTGATTCCAAAACCGATACGAGCGATTCGGTTGACTGTTTCGGATACGGCGACGATGTAAACGCATCTTTAAACGACGGAATTCCCGCCAAAACCGACGACATGGCGTGAATGCTCTTATAGCCATTCGCGTACGCATTCGTGTAAATGCGACTGTGCTGCGCGAGCGAATCCACAAAGGGCGTATAACTTTTGTGATTTTTGATGCCCATCTCTTTGTTGAACGATCCGAAATATTCTTTTCCGTTACTTTCTAAAATGAGAATCACGATGTTCGGACGCGTTTTGGGATTGTTTCGGTACTGCTTGTAAGGCTTTACTAACGAGTCGATTTGCTGTTGCGAAACGAAATTTACCTTCTTAAAACTATTCGCAAATAAAGTTCTAAAAACGGCAAAAGGCGTGTTTAAAACGAGATCTGCATGCGAAGCTACGCGTACATACCGATTGGCATCAACTAGGTTTATCGGACGCGTACTTTTTTTGAAATCTCCCCGAATGCCACCAATAGCTAAAGTAACTACCAAAAGCAGCGCTAGAAGTGAAAAAATAAAATACGAAATCGTAAAGCGCAATTTGTCGAATCGTGGACTTACGATATGATACAATTTCACCCACAGAGAAAGCAATAAAAAATAGATTAGAAAAACGTGCCAGTAATTAATTGCAAAGTTGAAAAACAGCAAAAATGTATTCGATTCATTCGCTATTGAATCGGTTATTGCGCTTGTTGATCGTCCGAAATTGAATCGATAGTACACGAAATCAATACAATTTAATGCCAAAGCCAAGGCATTTGGTACCAAATAAACGTATTTCAGCCACTTTTGAAATGTTAAAGTTCTGGTTTGAGGAAAAGGCAAAACAGCGAGTAAAATAAACAACGCATTGGTATATAAAATTGCTGCTGTATCGAAAGCAAAACCGTGAAAAGCCAAATGAAAATATTCATCTATGTTTTTAACTTCCAATAAATCAACATTATAGATATAGAAAATCAATCTACAAAGCTGATACATGAAGAAACAAAGTAGCAACCGATAGATCAATATTAGGTACTCATCGCCGCGAAATCTGCTCCAATTATAATTTTTCCACATTGTTAAAAAATCTGCCACAAAACTAATTCAATTCAAATATTTGAGCCTATTTATTCAGCAATATTGCTAAAAAGTATTTAAATATTTAATTTGCGACATAAAGCACAAAAACATGACGCCTATAACTCGATTATTCGATTTTCCAGCTTACCAACTTGAAAAATTACCCATATCCGATGCGTTAGTTAGTAAAAGAAACGGCGAATGGATTAAAACCAGCACGCGCGCGTACGTCGACCAAGCCAATCAGGTGTCGCGTGCCTTACTAACACTTGGAGTTAAACCCAACGACAAAATTGCGGTAATCAGTTCCAGCAATCGCACAGAATGGCATATACTCGATATCGGTGTATTGCAAATCGCTGCACAGAACGTTCCGGTGTATCCAACGATCGGCGAGGAAGATTATCAGTACATTTTAAACCACAGTGAGGCAACGTATTGCTTTGTATCAGACCAAGTTGTGTACGACAAGTTAATGAAAGTGCGCGATCAAATTCCAAATGTGAAGGAAATATACAGTTTTGATACCATTTCGGGTTGCAGCACCTGGGAAGATTTTCTCTCACTCGGAGCTAGCACGGAGCTACAATCTGAAGTTGAAATCCGCAAAAATTCGGTCAATACCGATGATTTAGCAACCATCATTTACACATCGGGAACTACCGGAAAACCTAAAGGTGTTATGCTTACACATCGAAACATCGTGTCGAATGTACTCGATTCTGAAAAGCGTATTCCGTTCGAAGCCGGCAAATCGCGCGCACTATCTTTCTTGCCAATTTGCCACATTTACGAACGTATGGTTGTTTACATCTACCAATATTACAGCGTCAGTATTTACTTCGCCGAATCAATCGAAATGTTAAGTGCTAATTTAAAAGAAGTACAACCTACGGTAATGACGGCAGTGCCGCGACTCATTGAAAAAGTGTACGACTCGATTTATGCCAAAGGTTCCGAACTTACGGGAATCAAGAAAAAACTCTTCTTTTGGGCAATCGA
>CALRVY020000235.1:0-3060 GCA_943371725.1 Pseudanabaena sp. UWO311
TAACCTACTTCGT
The DNA here is from genome assembly GCA_943371725.1 of Pseudanabaena sp. UWO311. Taxonomy (GTDB): domain Bacteria; phylum Bacteroidota; class Bacteroidia; order Flavobacteriales; family Flavobacteriaceae; genus Flavobacterium. Next base: position 14 of record CALRVY020000235.1, read on the forward strand.
CGCGCAAAGCACCGTCACCGGTGAAATATTTTCCAGGAAATGTAGAGAAATATGTTTTTTTGTATCGTTCGTGATCGCCCCAAATGGTTCGTGCAATGGCAGGCCAAGGAAATTTTATGCATAAGCTTCCCACTACTTGATTTCCATCAATTTCATTTCGCTTTTCGTCCATTAAAACCGGCTGAATTCCCGGCAACGGCAAAGTTGCATAAGTTGGTTTTGTAGGTGTAACGAAGGCAATGGGAGAAATCATGATGCCACCCGTTTCCGTTTGCCACCAAGTATCGACAAGCGGACAGCGTTTACCTCCTACATGATCGTTAAACCAGTGCCAAGCTTCTTCATTAATAGGTTCACCAACCGAACCAATCACTTTCAATGACGAAAGCGGGAACTTTTGCACATAATCCAAGCTTTCTTTAGCTAGTGAACGTATCGCTGTTGGCGCCGTATAAAACTGCGTAATTTTATGTTTTTCAATTACTTGCCAAAATCTACTTGGATCTGGAAACGTCGGAATTCCTTCAAACATCACGGTAGTTGCACCGTTTAATAACGGTCCGTACAAAATGTAAGAATGTCCGGTAATCCAACCTAAATCTGCCGTACACCAGAAGATATCGTTCTCTTCGTAATTAAAAATATTCTTAAAAGTATAAGCCGTGTAAACCATGTAACCTGCGGTGGTGTGTACCATTCCTTTGGGTTTTCCGGTGCTACCACTGGTGTAGAGAATGAAAAGCGGATCTTCACTGTCCATGATTTCTGCCACGTGATTGTCGGATGCGTTAATCCACAAGTCGTCTAGCCAAATATCGCGACCGTCGGTCATGTTTACCGAAGTATGTGTGCGCTTTGCCACGATTACGCGCTCTACGGTATCGTTTGATTTCAAAGCTTCGTCGACAATTTCTTTCAGATTAATGGTTTTGTTTCCACGGAAACCGCCGTCGCTGGTAACAACTAGTTTACAGCCCGCATCGTTTATTCGGGCAGCGAGTGCAGCCGAGGAAAATCCGGCGAAAACTACCGAGTGAATGGCACCGATTCGAGCACAAGCTAAAGTAGCTACTGCCAATTCCGGAATCATAGGCATGTAAATGCATACACGATCGCCTTTTTTCACACCTAAATCTTTGTAAATATTTGCCATTTTACAAACACGCGAATGCAATTCGTTGTAAGAAATGTGCTGTGCTTCCTCGTCGGGATTATTCGGTTCGAAGAGAATAGCCGTTTTTGTACCACGCTTAGCTAAATGCCGATCGATACAATTCTTTACAATATTTAATTTGCCGTCAACAAACCATTTTACATCGGCTTCTGCCATATTAAAATCGACCACCTTTTCCCACGGTTGGTACCAAACAAACTGTTCTTCAGCAATTTTTCCCCAAAATTTTCGCGGTTCACGGATCGACTTATTGTAATGTTTAAAGTATTGTTCTAGGTTTTCAATCTTGTAGTAACTCATAGCTATAAATTCGTATAGTTCAAATCTAGTAACTTTTATTCGTTAACAAGTAAAAAATCACAAACGAGTGTGCACGAAATCGTTTGCAAAAGCTATTTTTTATTTAATTTGTGGAAAAACAATCCAAAATGATAATCAAACCGGAAGAACTCGATTTCAAATCGGTTTATAAGTTGCTCACCGGACTTGTAATTCCCAGACCTATTGGTTGGGTAGCTACTGTAAGTGAAGATGGTGTGCACAATTTAGCCCCTTTCTCTTTTTTCAATGCCGTGAGTGCCGATCCGCCTACGCTCATGTTTTCGGCTTCTAACAGTCCGAATGCCAATAAAGATACGTCTCGTAATGCCCTTCAAACAGGTGAGTTTGTCGTTAATATGGTCACCGAGAATTTAGTTGAACAGATGAACGATACGGCAGCACCGATTCCTTCCCACGAAAGTGAGTTTGATTATGCGAAGATCGCTTACGCAGAAAGTACCGTAGTGAAACCACGTCGTGTGGCAAATGCACCGATTTCGTTTGAATGTAAGGTCATTCATCATCATCACATCGACGGACAACGCGGTGGAAGTATGATGATTCTCGGAGAAATCGTGATGATTCATATAAACGATCAAATTGTGGATGAGAACTATCATACCGATTTAGAAGTTTACCAGCCAATTTCGCGCTTAGCGGGAGCTTTTTATGCACGCTTAGGCGATCAATTTGTTTTAAAACGCGCACAATGAAAATAGCAGTAATTGGAGGCGGTCCAGGCGGATTATACTTCTCGATTTTACTCAAAAAACAACAACCTACGTTCGAAATTTCGGTTTTTGAACAAAATAAAGCCGATGATAGCTTTGGTTTTGGTGTTGTTTTTTCAGATGAAACACTGAGTGAATTTCTTCAAAAAGATCAAAAATCATACGATTTAATAAAGAATTCGTTTGCTTATTGGGATGATCTCGACGTGGTTCTTAACGGTAAATCGGTTCGGATTTCTGGAAACGGATTTTGTGGCTGTTCCCGGAAAACCCTACTTAAACTCTTGCAGCAACGTGCCTTGGAAGAAGGTGTGAAATTGCATTTCGAAACAAGTATAGAACCCGATACTGCTGCTTTAGCATACGACTTAATTGTTGCTGCCGATGGAATTGGAAGTAAGTTTAGAACGCAATTCTCCAAGACATTCAAAACCGAGGTTACTTTGCACTCGAACCGATTTGTCTGGATGGGTTCTACAAAACCTTTAGACGCATTTGCGTACTTTTTTAGAACTACAGCGCACGGTGCCATTGTAGCACACGCCTACCAATACGAAGCTGGAAAAAGTACGTGGATTTTCGAATGTTCGGAAACAACTTGGAAAAATGCTGGATTCGATAAACTCAACGAAGCGCAAACGGTAGCGGTTTTACAGGATTTATTTGCTGAAGAACTCGACGGACACGGTTTGCTCACAAACAAATCAATTTGGCGTCAGTTTCCCGAAGTTCACAACCAAAATTGGCATCATAACAATATTGTTTTATTGGGCGATTCGAAAGCCACTGCGCATTTTTCCATTGGTTCGGGTACGAAATTA